>CAZDYB010000082.1:0-12178 GCA_964509045.1 uncultured Akkermansia sp. | reverse complement strand
CATCGACAATCAGACCGCCGCGTCACCCCGTTCTTCGGTCCGGATCCGGATCGCCTCGTCAACGGTTGACACGAAGATCTTGCCATCACCGATCTTGCCCGTCTTGGCGCCGCGGATGATCGCCGCGACCGCCGCCGCCACGGTCCCGTCCGCCACCACCAGTTCCAACTTCAGCTTCGGGAGGAAATCCACCGTGTACTCGGCGCCCCGATACACCTCGGTGTGCCCCTTTTGACGCCCGAACCCTTTCACCTCCGCCACACTCATTCCAGTGACACCCGCCTCCTGCAACGCTTCCTTCACATCCTCCAATTTGAACGGTTTGATGATGGCTTCGATTTTCTTCATAGAATGAAGCAAACCCTCCTCCAAACCGGGGACCGATGTCAAAGGACGGTTCCAACTCCCGCAACCCCGGAACCCACGACTCACCCCTCCATGTCGCGGGTGTAATAGAGCAGTCGCCCACAGTTGGGGCAGTTCACCAGATCGATCTGCGCCTTGGCCTGCAGAAAACTCTGCATCGGCAATTTCACGTGGCACCCACCGCAGACCACCCGATGCACCCCGACCAACACATTGTCTCCCCGGGTCTTCAAGATTCGCTCGTACTTGCTCAACCCGGCCGGATCCAAAGCGTTCGCCTGCGCCGCCCGCTCGGCCTGAACACTGGCCAACTCCTTCAGCAGGTTCGCTTCACGCGCCAAAAGATCTGCCAACTGCCGATCCGTCTCAGCCTTCTGGTCGGCGGCCACCCTGGACGCCTCCTGCACGATCCGGGCCACCGATTCCCCTTCCTCCATCAACGCCAACTGACGCTCGTCCAACTGGAAGATCTCGGTGTTGATCGTCTCGATCTGGTGTTGGTAGGCCTTGTACTGGTCGTTGCTGCGTGTGGCCTGCTGCTCCACCTGCAGCTTGTTGATCCGCTGCTGCAGGGTCACCACCTCCATCTCCAATCGCTTCCGCTCCGCCTCCACATGGGCGAACTTCGTCTTGACCTCGTCAAACGTCGCCTGCGTCCGAACCGCTTTCCCTTCCAGCAATTGCCGCTGGCCGGGAATCGCTTCCAGTTCCGCCTTCAATCGCAACAGGCGACGGTCTCGGTCCTGCAATATCAGGAGCCCTTCAATGATCGGAAGCATCACGGCCAAGCTACCGGTCCCATTCCCACAACGTCAATTTCCCCTTCCCGATCCCTCCCCGGCACTTCGCTGGACGCTTCACCCAAGGAAGGGACCTCCCAGGCGCCGCACCCCATGACATCGAAAGTCCCACCCAACCCGCCCCCCAGCCCTCCCGCCAACCCACTGCCTCCCCGTGACACTCCACGCTGGTCGCCCGACACACCCCGACCCGCATCGATTCCATCGAGGTGCTTGACGGTCCCGGCTCGATTGATACTGTCCGCCGCTCCGCATCCCGCGGAAGATACCAGCTTTCTATGAAGCGCCAGTACCAGCCCTCCAAGATCCGCCGTGTGCGGCAGCACGGTTTCCGTGCGCGGTCGGCCACCAAGAGTGGTCGCGGCATCCTGAACAATCGCCGTCGCGTCGGCCGCAAACGGCTCACCCCGGTTTGATCCGCCCTCTCGGGCACGGCGCCCATGCGCCTGACACTCCCAAAGTCCCGCCGCCTTCAACATCGGCGGGATTTTGTCGCGGTGCGCGATTCAGGTCGGCGGCATGCACAGGGTTGTGTGGTGATCAATTGGCTTCCCACACCACCCGGTGGACTGTGGCAACTGGGCGTCATCACCACCAAGGCTCTCGGTCCCGCCCATGTCCGCAATCGCGCACGCCGACTCATCCGCGAAGCATTCCGTCTCCAGCAGGGTCTCCTCGGGCGACCCGCAAAGATCGTGGTGATTGCCCGATCCTCCATTCGTGAAGCCACCTTGGCCCGCGTCCAATCCGACCTCCTCCAGGGCCTGCGCAGGGCCGGCCTGATCCAACCCGACAAACCATGAAGGTCATCCAACTCGTTCTGACCGGACTCCTCTACGGCTATCGTTGGATCCTTTCGCCAGCCAAGAACCTCCTGTTCGGTGGGCCCTCATGCCGCTTCCACCCGACCTGCTCGGCCTACGCCCTCGAAGCCATCCAACGCCACGGCCCCTTCCAGGGCAGCGCACTGGCGACCCGTCGCCTGTGCCGTTGCCATCCGTGGGGTGGCGCCGGTGCCGATCCTGTTCCCGATCTCATCCGCCTCTGACCTCTTTTTCATGGACCGCAAGGGTATCGCCATTCTCGTCATCGCCTTCGGATTGCTGCTGGGCCTGCAACCGCTGGCCAAACGGCTGTATCCGGTCAAGCCCGGCGCACCCGGTTCCACCAATCGGCTTGGAACCACCCCATCGCCAGGCCCCACCAACACCCTCGCCACCCCCACCGCGCCTGTCGCAAACCTGGATGGCGTCGTCCCACTCGCGGCTCCAACCAATGCTCCCATCCCACCCATCGGCCCAGCTCAACTGGTCTCCCTGACCAATGCCACCACCCGCTGGGTCTTTACCTCCCACGGCGGCGGCATCGATCATGTCGAACTTACCGACTACGCCGAATTCACCGGTCGGATCGCCAAGGGCCGATCCAACGCCCCGGTGCTCCTCAATGATGGCGGGCCTCCCATCCTCGCCCTTCATGAGAGCCCACAGATCGACGGTGACAGCGTCTACCAACTGACCCGCCTCACCAACGGTCTACGCGCTGAAAAGGATCTCCCCAACGGACTCCGCATCATCCGCGAGTACCGCCTCACCACCAACGACCACCTGCTGCACGCCGTCCTCCAGATCCAGAACCGGACCGCCCAGGTCCTCGACCTGCGTCAGGTCAATGTCAACGTCGGCGCTGCCACCCCCATCAACACCCACGACAAGGGCGATCTCATCAGCGTGGACTGGTTCAATGGCAGCAAGTCGGTCCAGACCCTTGGCTGGGTTCCCACCCCCGGCTTCCTCTGCGTTCCCAGTTCGCCCCGGACCGATTACCGGGGCGGTGAAGGCGATGTCGTCTGGGCCGCCGTCCAGAATCAGTTCTTTGCCCTGATCACCTATCCCGACCGACCCGCACGCGAGTTCTCAGCGCGTCGGATCGCGATGCCTCCCCTCACCGCCGCCCAGCGCCAGGCGGATCCGGGCCGAGCCGAATCCCTTGCGATTGTTCCCGGCGTCCTGCACTTCGATGCCACGCCACTCCCGGCGGGAGGGTTGGTTGAGCACCGGTTCACGGTGTACGCCGGCCCCAAGGAATACTTCTCCCTGTCCCGGCTCCAGCCCCAGTTCGACCGGGTCATGGGCTACGGCTTCTTCGGCTTCTTCGCCAAGCCCCTCCTCCTGAGCATGAACTTCCTGCACAACAGCCTGAGCCTCCCCTACGGCTGGTGCATCGTCGTCATCACCTTCCTCATCAAACTCCTGTTCTGGCCGCTCACCGCCATCAGCACGCGGTCCATGAAGCGCATGGCAGAACTCGGACCCCAACTCCAGGCCATCCGCGAGAAATACAAGGACGACCCCACGCGCCTGAACGAGAAGACCCTCCAGTTCATGCGCGAAAGCGGCTACAACCCCGTCGCCGGATGCCTCCCCATGCTGGTGCAGATCCCCGTCTTCATCGGGTTCTTCACCATGCTCCGTTCCGCCATCGAACTGCGCGGCGCCTCCTTCTTCTGGTGTCCCGATCTCTCCGCTGCAGATACCCTCTTCGTCATTCCCGGACTTGGTTTCGTCCCCTTCCTCGGCGTCAGCGGCCTTGGGTTGCCCTTCAACCTCATGCCCCTCTTCTACGTCGCCACCGCCCTCTGGCAGACCCATCTGACCCCGCCCTCGCCCCAGATGGATCCCACCCAACAGAAGATCATGCGCTGGATGCCATTGATGTTCCTTGCCCTCTTCTATAACTACTCGGCAGGACTCACCCTCTATTGGACCATCCAGAACCTGCTCAGCATCCTGCAGACCAAGCTGACCCATACCCACCCGACCAAGCCCACAGGACCCGCCGTCGCCGCCGCCCGCCCCGTCAAGCGCCCGGCCCGCTGACCTCCCTTTGCCAAACCTCATCCAGCCCATGAACCCATTGGTACCCAAGGAAACCCTCATCCGCATGCTCCACTTCCTGGGATTCCACGACGCCCAGGTCGAGGAAATCGAAATCGAAGACCAACTCATGCTGGATGTGAAAACCGATGATCCCGGCCGACTCATCGGCCGCCAGGGCGCCACCCTCGGTGACCTCCAATACCTCCTCAACCGCATCATCCATCGCGGTGACGAAGCCACCCCACGCATCGTCCTCGATGTCGGCGGTTATCGTCGTCAGGCCCGCGAACTTCTCATCAAGCGCGCCAAGGAAGGCGCCGAGAAGGTCCGCCGTTGGGGCGATGTCATCGAACTCGAACCCATGAACGCCTATGATCGCCGCATCGTTCACCAGGCGCTCAAGGAGGATCCCGACATCGAAACCCACAGCGTCGAGATCGAGGGCTCCGACAAGAAGGTCATCCTCCTCCGTCCTCGTCGCGTCGCTCCCCGCACCGACGCCTGATCGGCAACGGCATCCAACCACCCGCCTCTACCCCTGCAGGCGCAGAACACCCGGGTGACGGCCCGCCGCCGTCACCCGTTCCCCCGTCGGCTCACCCCTTCGCAAAACGCAGCCGTTCCTCTCCCTCGACCTCCACCTTCACCGTCTCGCCAGCCACGAATTCGCCGGCCAACAATCGTGTCGCCAGCGGGTTCAACAGGTGCTCCTGGATCGCCCGCTTCAACGGCCGCGCGCCGTACTGCGGATCATAACCTTCCCGCGCCAGGAACTTCCGCGCCCCGGCATCCACCTCCAACGTCAGTTGCTGGGCGCCCAGCCTCTGCTGCACCCGCTCCAACTGCAGGTCCACGATCCGCCCCAACTCCGACTCGTCCAGGCTGTCGAAGATCAGCGTCTCGTCCACCCGGTTGAGGAACTCCGGCCGGAAATGCCGCCGCAACTCCCCACGCACCCCTTCCTCCACCGCCACCCTCGCCGCCGCATCCGTCCGACCATCCAGAAACGATTCCTGGATGATCGCCGAACCCAGGTTCGAGGTCATGATCAACAGCACATTGCGGAAATCCACCGTCCGCCCCTGCCCGTCCGTCAGTCGTCCGTCGTCCAGCACCTGCAACAGCACGTTGAACACGTCCGGATGCGCCTTCTCCACTTCGTCCAACAGCACCACCGAGTAGGGCCGACGCCTCACCGCCTCGCTCAACTGCCCACCTTCCTCATACCCGACATAACCAGGGGGCGCTCCAATCAACCGCGATACCGAGTGCTTCTCCATGTACTCCGACATGTCGATCCGCACCATCGCCTGGTCGTCGTCGAACAGGAACCAGGCCAGCGCCCGCGCCAACTCCGTCTTGCCCACTCCCGTCGGCCCAAGAAACAGGAAGGATCCCACCGGCCGGTTCGGATCCTGCAACCCCGACCGCGCACGCCTCACCGCATCCGCCACCGCTCGGATCGCCCGCCCCTGGCCCACCACCCTCGACCGGATCCGTTCCTCCATCTGCACCAGTTTCTCGCGTTCGCCCTCCAGCATCCGGGTGACCGGAATGCCGGTCCAGCTCGCCACCACCCGCGCCACGTCTTCCGCCGTGACTTCCTGCGACAGCAACCGTTGCCCCGCAGGAATCTCCCGAAGCGCCTTCTCGGCAACAACCAGCTTCTGCTGGAGACCCGGCAGGCGTCCGTACTGGATCTCCGACGCCTTGCTGAGGTCACCCGCGCGCTGGGCCTGTTCAAGTTCGCCCCGGGCCTCTTCCACCCGCGCGTTCACCACGCTGACCGCGTCCAACGCCGCCTTCTCGTTCTGCCACTGGACATTCAGATGACGCTGCCGTTCCTGGAGGTTCGCCAACTCCCCTTCCAACCGGCGCAACCGTTCCCGCGCCGCCTCGTCCTTCTCCTTCGCCAATGCCGTACGCTCGATCTCCAGTTGCAGGATCTGCCGATCCAACTGGTCAATCGGCGTCGGCTTGGAATCCAACTCCATCTTCAATCGCGACGCCGCCTCATCCACCAGGTCCACCGCCTTGTCCGGCAGGAACCGGTCGGCAATGTACCGATGCGACAACGTCGCCGCCGCCACCAGTGCTCCGTCCTGGATCCGGACGGCATGGTGGGTCTCATAACGCTCCTTCAACCCGCGCAGGATGGCGACCGTGCTCTCCACCGAGGGTTCAGCCACATGCACCGGCTGGAAACGCCGCTCCAACGCAGGGTCCTTCTCGATGTACTTGCGGTACTCATCCAGCGTCGTCGCCCCGATGCACCGCAATTCCCCACGCGCCAACTGCGGCTTCAACATGTTCGCCGCGTCCGCTGCCCCCTCGGCCTTGCCCGCCCCCACGATCGTGTGCAGTTCGTCAATGAAGAGGATGATCCGACCCTGGCTGGCCGTGACCTCCTTCAGAAATGCCTTCAACCGCTCCTCAAACTCCCCCCGGAACTTCGCCCCAGCCACCATCGCCCCCAGATCCACCGCAATCACCCGCTTGTTCTTCAAACTCTCCGGCACATCCCCGTTCACGATCCGCCGCGCAATCCCTTCCACGATCGCCGTCTTTCCCACCCCAGGGTCCCCGATCAACACCGGGTTGTTCTTCGTCCTCCGCGTCAATACCTGCATCACCCGCCGGATCTCGTCGTCCCGCCCAATCACCGGATCAATCTTCCCCTGCTGCGCCATCGCCGTCAGGTCGCGTCCGTACTTCTCCAGCGCCTGGAACTTCTCCTCCGGATTCGGATCGGTGACCCGTTGGTTGCCCCGAAGTTCCATCAGGCACTTCAACAACGCCTCCCGCTGCAAGCCATGCCGCCGCGCCATGTCGCGCAACCGGTCCCCGCCCTTCTCCAAAACCGCCAGCAACAGGTGCTCCGTCGACACATACTCGTCCTTGAGCTTGCGCGCCTCGTCCATTGCCCCCGCCAATACCGCCTGCAATTCCTGGGTCGGATATACCTGTCCCCCACCCTGCACCCGCGCCCGTCGCCCCAACTCGGCCACCAACTCGGATTCCAATCGCGCCCGCGCCACACCCAGCTTCTGCAACACCTGCGGCACCAGACTCTCCTCCTGCCGGATCAACGCCAGACCCAGATGCTCGGCGTCGAGCTGCTGATGCGATTGCTCCTGCGCCAATGCCTGGGCTGCTGCCAATGCTTCCTGCGCCTTGATCGTGAACTTTTCCAGATTCATACCGATCGCCCCCGCACAAGCCATGCCGACCCTTTCGTCCCATTTCCCATGCCCTCACGCATCCTCCCGGGTCGATCCGGGCCATTTCAACCCGTACTTCCCCTTTGCCCCTGTCCCAATCGTCACATCTCCCGCATTGCCTGCCATCACCCCTGAAACATTCTCAAACCCTTCGTGTCACCAGCATACCGAGATGCCCTTCCCCTCTTCGATCCCCGGCCGTCCCCACCCCTCCACCCGCGTCGTGGCCGCCTCCTGCCCATCCTTCCTCGCCACCTCCGTCGCCGCCCTGCTCCTGCTCGGCGCTGTCTCCGGTTGCCGGAAGGATTCCACCATCCAGGTCCAGGCCGAACCCATCCAACGCCGCAACCTGACCGAACTCGTCATGGCCACCGGCAGGGTCCAGCCCGTCACCCAGGTCAAGATCTCGCCCGAAGTCGCCGGTGAAATCATCGAACTCCCCGTCAAGGAAGGTCAGAAGGTAGCCAAGGGCGATCTCCTCGTTCGGATCCGCCGCGATCTCTACGAGGCCGGCGTCCGCTCCGCCCAGGCCTCCCTCCGCTCCGCCGAAGCCTCCCTCCTCACCGCCCAGGCCAACGAACGCAAGGCCACCGCCGAGTTCGCCCGCAACACCGAACTCTTCGAGAAGAACCTCGTCTCCACCTCGGTCTTCGACGACTTCCGCACCCAGCACGAGATCGCCCGCGCCAACGTCGCCGCCGCCACCCAACAGATCGAGATCGCCCGCGCCACCATCCAGCGCGCCCAGGAAGATCTCCTCAAGACCACCATCAACGCCCCCATCGACGGCACCATCACCAAACTCAATTCCGAGGTCGGTGAACGCGTCTCCGGCACCGGCATGATGGCCGGCACCGAAATCCTCATCCTCTCCGACCTCACCGAGATGGAGGCCCGCGTCGAGGTCGGCGAAGTCGATGTCGTCCTCATCCAACCCGGTCAGAAAGCCCGCCTCGAAGTCGATTCCTTCCGCGACCGCAAGTTCAACGGCGTCGTCACCCAGGTCGCCCGCTCCGCCAGATCCACCGGCGCAGGTACCCAACAGGAATCCACCAAGTTCGAAGTCCGCATCCGCATCCAGGACAAGGATCCCTTCCTCCCCGGCATGAGCGTCACCGCCGAGATCGAAACCCGTTACCGCACCAACGTCCTCGCCGTTCCCATCCAGTCGGTCACCACCCGCCTTCCCAGGACCAGCAACGCCCCTCCCGCACAGGCCAAACTCTCTCCCGCCGAGGAAAAGGCCGCTCGCGAATTCGAACTCGTCTCCAACCGCAAACCCAGGGAAGGCCCCAAACCCGTCGAAGTCGTGTTCCTCGTCGACAACAACAAGGCCCGGCTCGCTCCGGTCCAACGCGGCATCAGCGACGACACCTACTACGAGATCCTCGAAGGCGTCACCGAAGGCCAGGAGGTGGTCACCGGGAATTTCCGCGCCATCTCACGCGACCTCGAGGACGGCAAGTCCGTCACCACCCGGACCAATGCGCCATCCTGGTCCCTCTTCTCCAAACCGGCCAAACCCTGACCCATTCCCAGGCCATGGCCCTGATCCAGATCCGGAATCTCGCCCGCCGCTATGTCATGGGCTCGGACACCGTCCACGCCCTCCGTGGCGTCTCCCTCGACATCGAAAAGGGCGAGTACGTCGCCATCATGGGCCCGTCCGGCTCCGGCAAGTCCACCCTCATGAACCTCCTCGGTTGTCTCGATTCACCCTCGGATGGCTCCTACAATCTCAATGGCAAGGACGTCGCCCGCATGTCCGACAACGACCTCGCCGAGATCCGCAACCGCGAAATCGGCTTCGTCTTCCAGAGCTTCAATCTCCTTCCCCGATCCGACGCCCTCCACAACGTCGAGCTTCCCCTCATCTACTCCGGGATGTCCCGCACCGACCGCCGACTCCGCGCCCACGAAGCCCTCGTTCAGGTGGGCCTCGCCGACCGCCTACACCACCGCCCCAACGAACTCTCCGGCGGCCAACGCCAGCGCGTCGCCGTCGCACGCGCCCTCGTCAACCGCCCTTCCATCGTCCTCGCCGACGAACCCACCGGCAACCTCGACTCCCGCACCGGTCAGGAAATCCTCAACCTCTTCGAACACCTCTCCAGCCAGGGCAATACCATCATCGTCGTCACCCACGAAGAGGAAGTCGCCCAGCATTCCCATCGCATCCTCCGCATCCGCGACGGCCTCATCGCCGCCGATGAACCCACCGGACGCGGTTCCTCATCCGTCCCCACCCCTTCCCCTCTTCCCCCCGTTCTCCCGCCCCACGGTCCATGACGCTCTCCGACGAGATCCGCGAGTCCGCCCTCATCGCCTGGGCCGCCCTCCGCGCCAACAAGCTCCGCTCCACCCTCACCACCCTCGGCGTCGTGATCGGGATCATCACCGTCACCCTCATGGGGACCGCCATCAACGGGATCAATACCGCCTTCCGCCAGAGCATCTCGTCCATGGGCGCCGATGTCCTCTTCGTCGGCCGGTTTCCCTGGATGGCCTTCGACGACTGGCGCACCTACCGCAACCGGCCCGAGATCACCCTCGCCCAGGCCCGCGAACTCGAACGTCTCCTCACCACCGCCGTCGCCGTCGCGCCCCAGGTCGATGGCAATGGCACCGTCCTCTACAACCGTCGCCGCGCCTCCGGCGTCTGGATCAACGGCAATACCGAACAAAGCCTCTCCATCCGCGGCCTCTCCATCGCCACCGGCCGCTGGTTCACCGCCTCCGACATCGCTTCCGCACGCCCCGTCTGCGTCCTCGGTTCCTACCTCGCCGATGGTTTCTTCCCCCACGATTCCCCCCTCGGCAAACGCATCCGCATCAATGACTCCAACTACGAGGTCATCGGCGTCATCGAACCCCTCGGCTCCTTCCTCGGCACCTGGAACCAGGACAACCAGGTCGTCATCCCCGTCACCCGCTTCCAGGCCGACCTCCAACGCCGCCCCGACTACAGCATCTCCGTCAAGGCACGCTCCGCCGCCGATCTCCCCGAAGTCGTCGAGGAAGTCCGCGCCGTCATGCGCCGCATCCGCAAGGTCCCGCCCGGTGCCCCCGACGACTTCGCCATCAACCAGCAGGATGTCTTCATCCAGTTCTTCCTCGCCTTCGGCGGTACCATCGGTCTGGTCGGACTCTTCATCACCGGCCTCTCCCTCCTCGTCGGCGGCATCGGCATCATGAACATCATGTTCGTCTCCGTCACCGAACGCACCAAGGAGATCGGCATCCGCAAGGCCCTCGGCGCCAAGAAACGCACCATCCTCATCCAGTTCCTCATCGAGGCCGCCTCCCTCACCCTCGGCGCCGGTCTCCTCGCCATCGCCATCACCTGGCCCGCCACACTCGCCATCGATCACTACACCAGCTTCGCCGCACGCATGTCCTGGTGGATCGTCGCCACAGCCCTCCTCGTCTCCATCCTCACCGGCATCGTCGCCGGCTTCATCCCCGCCCTCCGCGCCGCCCGGATGAACCCCGTCGATGCACTCCGCGCCGACTGATCCCCATGCGCCTCTTCCGCGAACTCATCGAGAACGTCCTCCTGGCCCTCACCGCCATCCGCGCCCATCTGCTCCGCTCCGGCCTCACCATCCTCGGCATCCTCATCGGCGTCTTCTCCATCATCCTCGTCATGACCGCCATCCGCGTCCTCCAGGCCAACCTGGAAAAGCAGATGAGCCAACTCGGCACCCACACCTTCCAACTCCAGCGATTCCCCGCCATCCAGTTCGATGGCGATGCCAGTTCCTGGCAGAAGTATGCCCGACGCAAGCGGTTCTACCTCGCCGATGCCAAACGTCTCGCCGAACGCGCCACCCTCGCTTCCGCCGTCGGTGTCGTCGCCAATGTCGACTCTTCCGAAGCCATCTCCCGTTGGGCCCGCACCAATCCCAACATCCCCCTCTACGCTGTCTCTCCCGAGGCCTTCGCCACCCGCAACTGGATCGTCGCCGAAGGACGCGCCATCGCCGGTCCCGATTCCGATGGCGCACGCCGGGTCTGTGTCCTCGGTGCCGATCTCTCCAAAAAACTGTTCCCTTACGGATCTCCCCTCGACGAGACCGTCCGGTTCCAGGGCGCCGTCTATACCGTCATCGGCGTGCTCGAAGCCAAGGGCGCCATCTTCGGCCAAAGCCAGGACAACTTCCTCGCCATCCCCATCGAAACCGCCATCCAACGATTCGGCCGCGAACTCTCCCTCCAGATCCAGGTCCAGGCCCACGACGAAGCCTCCTACCCCGCCACCGTCGAACAGGTCCGCGGCATCCTCCGCGCCATCCGCAAGGTCACCCCCGGCCATGACGACGACTTCGAACTCGTCTCCAACCAATCCCTCGTCACCCAGTTCCGTGGCATCACCGAAAACCTCCGGATCGGCTCCGCCGTCATCAGTTCCATCGCACTCCTCGCCGCCGGCATCGGCATCATGAACATCATGCTCGTCTCCGTCACCGAACGGACCAAGGAGATCGGCATCCGACGCGCCATCGGCGCCAAGAAACGCGCCATCATGGCCCAGTTCCTCTGCGAAGCCGTCGTCCTCTCAGAGATCGGGGGTCTCCTCGGCGTCATCCTCGGCATCGGCGCCGGCAATCTCCTCGGCCTCGTCCTCCGCGCCCCGCCCATCATCCCCTTCGACTGGGCCTTCATCGGCCTCGCCACCTGTTCCCTCGTCGGCATCCTCTTCGGCACCTACCCCGCCTGGAAAGCCGCCAACCTCGATCCCATCGAATCCCTCCGATACGAGTAGGACGGCCCGCTAAATCCGGCAGTTCACTTCACCGCAGGTTTCTCCGATTCCGCAGCTGGAGGGGCTGAACCACTGAGTCCGATCGAGGTCTGTGCCTCACCTCGCAGGTGCAAGGGCAGTTCACTTCAACCCCCTGTCCATCTTTGT
>CAZDYB010000081.1:0-12203 GCA_964509045.1 uncultured Akkermansia sp. | reverse complement strand
ATAGTAAGAGGCAGATCAGGTGGGAACGGACGCGGGCGACCATGACGTGAGAAGACTTCGGATCGGGCAGGGGTGGAATCGAAAAGCGGTGGTGGCGGAAGACGGAAGGGCATGGGGACGGCGGGTGGAACTCACCGCTCCGTAGGGAAGGGAGTTTGCATGGGGACGGCGGGTGGCCCTCGCCGCTCCGTCGGAGGGGCATTGGGACAATCACGGCTTCACCGGGGGGTTGGGGTATGGTTGTGTGACGGGGTGTCGCGTTCAGTCATACGCGTGGTGGGTGCGCGTCAGCACAACCTGAAGAACGTCAGCCTGGAGATACCCCGGGACCGGTTGGTGGTGTTCACGGGGCCGAGCGGGTCGGGCAAGTCGTCGCTGGCCTTTGACACCTTGTTTGCAGAGGGACAACGGAAGTATGTGGAGTCGTTGTCGGCCTATGCGCGGCAGTTCCTGGACCAGATGCAGAAGCCGGATGTGGACCATATTGAAGGGTTGTCGCCGGCGATTGCGATCGAGCAGAGAACGAGCACGGGGAATCCGCGGTCGACGATTTCGACCACCACGGAGATCTACGATTACCTGCGGTTGCTGTATGCGACGTTGGGGCAGGCGCACGATCCGGAGACGGGCGAGCCGATGGCGTCGCAATCGGCGGGAGAGATTGTGGATCGGGTGCTGGAGTTGCCGTTGAAGACGCGGTTGATGGTGTTGGCGCCGGTGGTGGATGGGCAGCGTGGGGAATTCCGGGATGTATTGGAGCGGTTGGCGCGCGAGGGGTTTGTGCGGGCGCGGGTGGATGGGGAGTTGGTGGAACTGGTGGTGAACAAGCCGGTGCGGTTGGATGCGAAGCAGCGGCATGTGATCGAGGCGGTGGTGGACCGGTTGGTGGTGGGGGAGGGGATGCGGACGCGGTTGGCGGATTCGGTGGAGACGGCGTTGAAGTGGGGGGACGGCCAGTTGCGGATCCTGGACCAGGAAGCGGGTGGAGCGCCGGATGTGTGGCGGGAGACGTTGCATTCGACCCGGATGGTTTCGCGGAGGACTGGGAAGTCGTATGAGACGCCGACGCCCCAGCATTTCTCGTTCAACTCACCGCGTGGGGCGTGTCCGGTGTGTCTGGGGTTGGGTCAGAAGCTGGTGTTTGACCCGACGTTGATCGTCCCGGATGGGGGGAAGAGCCTGGCGGACGGGGCGGTGCAACCCTTCAGGAAACTGGGAGGGAAGCGGATGGCGGCGTACTACCAGTCGCTGCTGGAAGGGGTGGCGCGGCATGACGGAGTGGCGGTGGACCGGCCCTGGCAGGAATTGCCGGAGCGTTTTCGCGACCGGTTGTTGCGGGGGACGGGATCGGAGGAAGTGATCTTCCGGACCATGCGAGCGGGCAAGGCGGTCGAGATGACGCGGCTATGGGAAGGGGTGATCGGCAACCTGGAAAACCTGCATGCATCGTCCGAGAGCGAGCTGACGCGGAACCGGTTGAAGGCATGGATGTCGCCGGAACCCTGTGACGGTTGCCGGGGTCGGCGACTTCGCCCGGAGATCCTGGCGGTGACGTTGGGGACGGGGCCCGGGCCGCAGTCGGAGCAGGCGGGGATTCCGGGGCTGAACATCGCGGATTTCTGCGCATTGCCGGTGGATCGGGCGGCGGAGTTCCTGGAAGGGTTGAAGCTGACGCCGTTCCAGGAACGGGTGGCGGGCGAGGTGGTGGGGGAGATCCGCAAACGCCTGTCATTCCTGCGCGAGGTGGGATTGGGATACCTGACCCTGGATCGGGAGAGCGGCACGCTGAGCGGGGGTGAGGCGCAACGGATCCGGTTGGCCACGCAGATCGGGGCTGGGTTGGTGGGAGTGCTCTACATCCTGGATGAACCCAGCATCGGGCTGCATCAGCGCGACAACGAACGCCTGATCGAGACGCTGCGGCGATTGCGGGATCTAGGAAATACGGTGGTGGTGGTGGAGCATGATGAAGACACGATCCGCCAGGCGGATCACATCGTGGACATGGGACCCGGGGCGGGGGTGCATGGAGGTCGGATAGTCTCGCAGGGCACGCTGTCGGAGATCCTGGCGGATCGGGCCTCGGTGACGGGACGCTATCTTTCGGGGGATCTGGAGATTGCGGTGCCGCGTCGGAGGGTTGCGCCGCGGGCGGACAAGGGATGGCTGGAGATCCTGGGTGCGAGTGAGAACAACCTGAAGAACGTGGACGCCCGGATTCCGTTGGGGACGCTGACCTGCGTCACGGGGGTCAGCGGGAGCGGCAAATCGACGCTGATCGATGACATCCTGCGCCGGGCGGTGTTCCGGCAATGGTATGGGAGCCGGGAACGGCCGGGGGCGCATCGGGAGATCCGGGGATTGGAGCAACTGGAGAAGTGCGTGGTGGTGGACCAGGCACCGATCGGGCGGACGCCGCGGAGCAATCCGGCGACGTACACGGGGATGTTCAACGAGATCCGGGACCTGTTTGCGGGATTGCCGTCGGCGCGGGTGCGTGGGTACGACGCGGGGCGTTTCAGTTTCAACGTGAAGGGTGGCCGTTGTGAGAAGTGCGAGGGGGACGGCGTGTTGAAGATCGAGATGCATTTCCTGCCGCCGGTCTATGTCACGTGCGAGGCGTGTGGAGGGAAGCGGTACAATCGCGAGACGTTGGAGATCACGTACAAGGGATTGAACGTGGCGGCGGTGCTGGAATTGACGGTGGACGAGGCGGTGTCGTTTTTCCGGGCGGTGCCCAGGCTGCATGAGCCGTGTCGGACGCTGGCCGAGGTGGGATTGGGGTATGTGCGCCTGGGACAGGCGGCGACGACGTTGTCGGGGGGTGAAGCGCAGCGGTTGAAGCTGGCGTCGGAGTTGTCGCGGCGACAATCGGGGCGGGTACTGTACCTGTTGGATGAACCGACGACGGGACTGCATTTCCAGGATGTGGACCGGTTGGTGCAGGTGCTTTTCAAGCTGAGGGAATCCGGCAACACCCTGGTGGTGATCGAGCACAACCTGGACGTGATCAAGGTGGCCGACTGGGTCATTGACCTGGGGCCGGAAGGGGGTGCCGGGGGTGGGCAGATCGTGGCGGAAGGAACGCCTGAGGTGATCGCTGCGAGTGCAGGCAGCCACACGGGACGTTTTTTGGATCGAATCCTGGGCGGGCGAATGGACAAGGTGGAGTGACATGTTGGCGGCGGAGGTTGAGACAGTGCGCAAGGTGACAGGGATCCCGGCTTGGACCGGGATGCCGTGGTGGCTGTGGGTCTGCGGATGGATGGCGGGTGGCGCCTTGATGGCCCAGGAACCGGTCCCGGCGCCACAGCCGGCCCCGGTGCCGGTGGTGGAGCCGGCTCCGGCTCCGGCGCCCGCTCCGATCCCGGCACCTTCCGGGGAGGGCAAGGCCCCGGTGCCGACGCCTGAGACGGTACCGTCGACGAACCCGGCTCCGGCGGTGGTTCCAGCGGCAGAAGTGGTTCCGAAGCCGGTTCCGGCGCCGGTGCCCGTGAAGCCGGTGGTGGATCCGGCGGTGGTGCGCGTGGCCTTTGATGCGGCGGCGCGGGCATTTGACGCCGGCCTGTTTCCGCGGGCGGCGGAAGAGTTTGCGGCCTTGGCGCAGAAGTATCCGGAGTCCGATCTGAAGGGGCCGGCGTTGGAACAGGCGGCCTTGGCGCGGGCTGAGGCGGCGTTGGGAGCGTCCCAATGGAAGCTGGCCGCCGACCAGTTCTTGGCCTTCCAGAAGGAGTATCCGGCATCCGCACACCTGTTTCGGGCGATGCTCAGGGAGATGTATGCGCTCCATCGTGCGGGGGAATCCGGTGTGGCACGGGATCGGTTGGCGGCGGCGGACGGTGTTTTCCAATTGAAAGTGAAGGCGGGTGACGGGGCGCCGGACCTGATTCATGCGGGCTGGATGTTGCTGGCGGAAACCCGGTTGGCGACCGGGGACGGGGCCGGGGCACTGGAGGCTGTGGAATCGGCGCGTGCGACGGCGGCCACCGTCGACCAGCAATGGCAACGTGAGCGGATCCGATACGATGCGGCGCAGGTGGCGGGCAAGGTGGCGGAGCGGGTGGCGGCGGGTGAGGCGATGCTGGGTTTGGCGGGTGCGGACATTGCGCGACGGGCCGATGCGACATCGCTGGCGGCCCGGGCATTGGAGGCGGCGGGTCAGGGGGACAAGGCGGAGCCGTTGTGGGAAAGGAACACGGACGGATCGTTGCCGCCGGAGTTCCAGCGGGAAGCGGTATTGCGGTTGGTGGCGGGATGGAATGCCAAGCAGGACTGGGTGAAATCCCGGGCCCGGCTGGAGCGTTTTCTGGCGGGTCGCCCGATGGAGCCGATGTGGCATCCGGTACGATTGGCATTGGGTCAGGTGTTGTTCCGGCAGTATGCGGCGGTGCGGGGCACGGGAGCGGTGCCTGCGGAGGTGGCCGCGTTGCCGGGGGTGATTCTGTCGCAGCTGGATCCGGTGATGACGAACGATCCACCGGCGGATCTGGTGGGGCCGCTCCAGTACTTGAGGGGTTGGTGTCTGTGGGAGCAGGGAGCGGGATCGGGTGGGGAGAAGCTGAAGGAGGCGGATGTGGCCTTTCGGGCGGCGTTGGCGGGGTTGCCGGTTTCGGCGGAGCAGGCCACGGCGCGGTTCAAACTGGGAGATGCAGCGCTGTTGCGGAACGAACCGGCGGAGGCTTTGGGGCACTACATGGGGGTTGCGGAAGGATACGCAGGGGATGCGGTGGTGGACCGGGAGTTGCGGCCCTTTGCATGGCGGCAGGCCGTGGCATCGGCGATAGCGGCGACCAACGGGGTGGCGGCGACGCAGTCGATGGAACGGTTGCTGGCGATGCATCCTGATGCCGAGGTGGCGGGTCGGAGTGCCTTGTTGGTGGGGCAATCCTTGATGCGGGCGGGCAGCGGGGCACAGGGCCGGGAGTTGTTGGCGCAGTTCGCATCGCGTTTCCCGGACAGTGCGGTGACGGCCGAGGTGAGGTTGGCGCTGGCGACGGGGCATCTGGGAGACCGGCAATGGGTGGAGGCGCTTCGGGAGTTCAATGTGTGGACGGCGCGATACACCAATCATCCGGCCATGCCTGAGGCGGAGTATGGGCGGGCCTTTGCCGCCGCGAACGCCGGGATGGAGACCAACGCGGTGGAACAGTTCCAGTCGGTGGCCCGCCGGTTTTCGACCAATCTGGTCGCACAGGACGCCCGGTTGTGGCTGGGAGCGCACTATTTCAACCAAGGGGATTTCGGACAATCCGAGCAGGCCTATCTCGGTGTCCTGACGAATGCGGCCTGGAAGGGAATGCCGGCGGTCCAGACCGCGCGGGTGCTGGCTGGGCGGGCTGCCCTGGCGCGGGGAAGCGTGACCAACGCGATCGGATATTTCCTGGCGCTGTTGAACGATCCCACGGCGCAGGAGGCTGAACTGGCCTCAGGCTATTATTATCTCGGAGAAGCCAAGCTCGCCGCCACACCGGTCGGCACCAACGGTCCGCTGTCGACCTTTACCGAAGCCCTCGACGCCTTCCGCGGTGCCGCCCGTTTCACCAATCAACCCATCATTGTCGCCGTCTGGGGGCGCATGGCGTATTGCCATCTGCAACTCGGGGTGCAATCGCCGGTGAGCTATACGCGCGCTGCCGAGCTCTTCCAGCGCGTGGTGGAATCGCCGTTGGCGGATGTCGGTTCCCGGGCCAAGGCATTGATCGGGCTGGGCACGGTGGCGGAACGGATGGCTTCGGGTCGGCCGCCGGCCGAGGCGGGTGACCTGTTGGAACGGGCGTTGAAGCATTATCTCGACGTGGTGTTCGGTTCGGGATTCCTCCAGCCGGGTGAATCGGTTCCGCCGCGGTTGCTGGAAGAGGCGGGCGTTGCAGCGGGGCAATTGCTGGAGGAACGACGGCGTTACATCGAGGCATCCGGCCTCTATGAACGCCTGGGCCGTGAGCTTCCGGCGACCAAACCCGTGTGGGACGCGCGCCGGGATCGGGTGCGCAAGTTGGGGATGGCTACGTCGGCGGGGTAGGCGTCCAGGTTCACCCGCAGCGGCCAGGCAGGACACAAGGGGCACTGAATCCGTTGACCCGACAGATCCCCACCCCTTGGCGGCCCCCACAACGACAACTGCGGTATCTCCTGACGCACAATCTGCAGGTGCTGCGTCTCCGCGCGCGAACCCTGCTCGGTGATTGCGTGGCGACTCATGCTGCTGACCCTGTTGGGACGGGGATTTCCGGAACTGCCTGCTGAAAGTGGATTTGCCCCTTGCGAATGCGAGGCGTTGGAACTGCTTCAAAAAGCGTGGCTGCCACGGCCCGCTTCCGGTCGGAGTAGCCATCCTCCCCATAGCGCGGTTGGGAGGCTTTATCGGCTGAAGATGCAAGGGTGATGGTCCGCCGGTGTCTGAGGACTTCAGGAAAGGTCATATCCGGCCTTTCAACATGGCGGAGACCATCCGCCGACAGCACGCCGCCAATTCAGACAAGGAGGATGACGTGCTGCATCGCCATTGAGGGGCAAGTGCAGGGCTAGGGACGCCCTGGCGTGAGGGTGGTGAGGGTGGCGTGGAGGGAAAGGTATTCGTATCGAGCCGAAGTTTCGGCGAGCCGCGCTGTCGTGAGGTTCAGTTGTGCCTGCCCGAGTTCCGTGATGCTGCTGGATCCAACGCGATAGCGTGCCTCGGCGAGTTCGGCGGCGGTGCGGGCATGTTCGATCAATCGTTCGGTCATGCGGCGGCGGTCGTGGGCGTGCTGCACCTTCAGGGCGGTGAGTTCGATCTGCCGGACAAGGTGTTCGGTTTCGTCGGCCAAGGTGGCTTCGGTGGCCCTGGCTTTGAGCTCGGCCTCCCTTTGGCGGGCAGCGTCCCGGCCTCCCGAAAGTATCGGGAGATTGAGGACGAAGCCGCCGGCGGTGAACGACTCTTCGAGGCGATCATCCCGCCAGGGAACGACACCGGCACTTCCGACGAGTGAGACGGTGGGCCAGCGGGCGGCCCGATGGGACTTTGCCAGCTTTTGCTGCGAGCTGAGTTCGGCGCGGAGTCTCTGGATTTCCGGATGATTCTGGAGTGCTGCCGCGATCCAAGGGGTCAGGTCGGCAGGGGGAGGGGTTGGGATGGCGACCTCCGCGAGATGAAAGTTGGTGGCGTCTGGGATTCCGAGGAGGCCTCCCAGGACGAGACAAGCCGCAAGGCGATCATTCTCAGCGCGGGCTTCCAAGAGTCGGGATTCCTCAAGGCCGACCTGGGCGAAACTGACGTCGAGATCGGACCTCAACTGATTCCGTGCGAGGGCGGTGACCTGTTCGAGCTGGGTGTTGCGGGCCTGAACGGTTTCGCGGGCGACCTGCAGGATGGCCTGCGATTGCTGGACGGCGAAGAACGCACTGCTGGTTGCGAGCATCAGTCTGCCGCGGACTGCGTTCGTTGCGGCGACCTGGGCCCGTTCGTTGTCGCGGGCGCTCTCGACGAGGTTGGCGGAGCGGCCGAAGTCCGTGATGAGCTGGTTGAGGGAAACCCCGGCGGCGGCTCGGTCGAAGATGATGGGATTGTTGATCGCGTTGATCGCGGCGAGTCGGGTGTTGTCATCGAGGGTGCCCACGGCCGTGAGGTTTGCGGTCAGGGACGGCAATCGGCTGGCGCGGACCTGAAGGGTTGCCTGACGCGCGGCCATGGCCTTGAGACTTGCTGCCGTCAGCAATGGATGTCGGGCGACGACCCGAGCCTGCACCGCTTCGAGGGTGAGCGGTCCATCTGGGCTGGGCGGCGCATCGGCATGGGCCAAGGGAATGCCGGACCAGGTCAGGACGAGTCCATGGATGAGGAGACGGCCGAGGAATCGGGACCATGGGGCTCGGGAAGGACGGCAACCAACGTGAGGGGACGGGGAAGCGGTTTCCATGGGAAATGGGATCAAGGGTGGTGGGTTCAGGCCTTGCGATAGACCAGGAGGTAGGCAGAAGGTACAATGAAAACGGTCAACAAGACCGAGACGGCAAGGCCGACGATGATTGCGAGGGCGAGGGGTGCGTAGGCTTCGCTGCCTGTACC
This sequence comes from uncultured Akkermansia sp., assembly GCA_964509045.1. Classification (GTDB taxonomy): domain Bacteria; phylum Verrucomicrobiota; class Verrucomicrobiia; order Limisphaerales; family UBA9464; genus UBA6176. The sequence goes on along the minus strand of CAZDYB010000081.1, from coordinate 4,162 downwards.
CAGCTTGAGGGCCATGGGGAGCAGGCCAATGAGCGTTGCCAGGGAGGTCATCAAGACCGGTCGCAATCGAACCCGGCATGCGAGAGCCACCGCCTCGCGGACGGGCTTGCCGTCTTCGCGGAGTCGGCGGATGAACTCGACGATGAGGATGCTGTTCGACACGACGATGCCGACCATCATGACAATGCCCATGAGGGACATGACGTTGAGGGTCGTTCCGGTCAGGAAGAGGACGAGGAGGACGCCGGTGAGGCCGGTTGGCACAGCGAGGAGGATCAGGAGGGGATCGATCCAGGACTGGAACTGGGCTACCAGGATCAGGTAGACGAGGAGGACGGAGAGGATCAGACCCAGTCCGAAGCTCTTGAACGAGCTGTTCATGCCCTGAACCATTCCGCGCAGGGTGACCCGCAACCCTTGGGGAACCGAAGTTTCCCGGATGACACGTTCCACATCCTTGACGACGCCTCCGAGATCTTCGCCAGAAGGCGCGACATAGACGTTGATGACCCGCCGGAGTTGGTAGTGGTTCACCTCGGTGGGGGCATAGGTGTTGTGGAGTTTGCTGACGGCGTCGAGGCGGGTGGGTTGTTTCTGTCCGGTGCCTCGGAGGGGAATGGCGAGCAGGTCCGATCGGCTTTTCACGTAGTTTTCCGGATACTGCACCGTGAGGAGGTAGTCGTTGCCATTTCTTGGGTCGACGAAATAGCTGGGGGCGATCATGGCACCGGAGGTGAGCGCGGTGATGACGTTTTGGATGACCTCTTTGGAAGTGAGGCCCAGTTCGGCGGCGCGAGCCCGGTCCACCTCGAGCTTCATGGCGGGTTGGTCGATGTCCTGGGGTATGAGGACGTCACTGACGCCGGGGAGTTCGCGAACCTTGCGGGCGATCTCGGAGGCGGTCCGGTGGGCTTCCTCGAGGTTGGCGCCACTGATCTGGATGTCGATGGGGGCGGGCAGGCCAAGATTGAGGACGGCGTCGACGAGTCCGCCGGATTGGAAGTAGGCGGTGACCTCGGGCAGTTCCTCGCGGACGCGCTGTCGGACCCGATCCATGTAGGCGTAGGAGCCGGTTTTGTGGCCGGCGAGAAGGCTGACCTGAAGGGTGGCGGTGTGGTGGCCCGAGTTGCTGGTGTAGATGGAACTGAATCCCGGTTGGACGCCGATGTTGGCGACGATGACCCCGAGGTCCTCCTTGGCGACGATCGAGCGGACGATGGACTCGACACGTTCGACATATCTTTCGCTGATGTCGACGCGGGTGCCGGTGGGGGTCTTGAGGTTGACGACGAACTGGCCTGGGTCTGTGCGAGGGAAGTAGGCGACGCCCATGAACGGGTAGAATCCGAGGCTGAGGAAGAAGATGGCGAGGATTCCGACCACGGTGCCGACGGGACGGAGGAGGGACCAGTTGAGTGCCCGATCGTAGCGGCCGAGCATGGCATGGAAGCGGGCATTGAACCACCGGTTCAGGGGGTTGCCTCCGTGGGCGTGTTCCCCGCCATGGCCCTTGATCAGCTTTGCACAGAAGAGCGGAACGACGGTGAGCGCGACGATGTAGGACGCAAAGAGGGACAGGATCACGGCGAGTGCCAGGGCGCTGAAGAGGAACCGGCTGACTCCGTAGAGGAAGGTGACCGGAAAGAAGACGACCACGGTGGTGAGGGTCGCTGCCAGTACCGGCAGCGCCATCTCACGTCCACCGTTCTCTGCCGCGACTTCCGGGGATTCGCCGAGTTCGAGGTGGCGGAAGATGTTTTCGAGGACCACGACCGAGTTGTCGATGAGTCGGGAGAAGGCGAGGGCGAGGCCCCCGAGGATCATGGAGTTGACGGTGTTGTCGCCCATGGACAGCGCGACAAAGGTGGCCAGCGTCGACAGAGGGATGGAGAGGAACACCGCGATGGTGGCGCGCATGCTGCCGAGGAAGAGCAGGATCATGAGACCGGTCAGCACGAGACCAATGGCACCTTCGTGGACAAGGTTGGAGATGGCGTTGCGGACAAAGACGGACTGGTCGAAGACAACCTTGGCAGCGAGGGATTCCGGCACGTCGACGAGGTTCCTGAGGGAATTCCGGATTCCATCGACGACGGCGATGGTGTTGGCATCGCCTCCCTGCTTCAGCACGGGGAGATAGACCGAGCGCTGTCCGTCGACACGGACCAGGTTGTTCTGGATCTGGGAGGACTCCCTGGCCTCACCGATGTCGCCGACGAGGACGGAGGCCCTTCCGGCGGTCTTGAGAGGCAGGCGGTTCACATCGGCTACATCCCGGAGTTGGCTGTTGGCATAGATGTTGTAGTTGAGATCCCCGATACGGACATCCCCTGCGGGGAGGATAAGATTGGAGTCGTTGACCGAGCGGACGACGTCCATCACCGAAAGCTGGGACGCTTCGAGCTTGAGCGGGTCGACATAGACCATGATCTGGCGGTACTTGCCGCCGAATGGTTGGGGAACCGAAGCTCCGGGAACATTCGCGACCTGATTCCGGACGGCATACTGGCCGGTGTCCCGGAGTTGGGTTTCGGACATCCCCTCGCCTTTGAGGGTGATCAGGCAGACCGGCAGGCTTGAAGCGTCGAACTTGAGGACGACCGGTGGGAGGGTGCCTGGAGGGAGGCGGCGAAGATTGGCCGTGGCGAGATTGGAGATGGTGCTGACCGCGGTGTCTGGATCAGTTCCCGGTTGGAAGTAGATCTTGATGAGGCTGACGCCTGGCAGGGATCGGCTCTCGATGTGGTCGATTCCGGAAGCGAGGGTGAAGAAGCGCTCGAAGCGGCCGGTGATGGAGTTTTCGATCTGTTCCGGCGGCATGCCGGAATAGAACGTGGCCACGACGACGACGGGGATGCGGATGCTGGGGAAGAGATCGACGGGAAGGCGAAGCAGGGAGGTGACTCCAACAACGCAGGTGACGAGACAGATGACGATCGTCAGGTAGGGATATCGAAGGGCAAACCGTGTCATCTTGTTTGGGTTCGACAGGACTCAGGGCGCGGAAGGCTCTGGTTGCGTTGGCGCCGGCGTGGCGTGGCGGTTGCGGTAGGCTGCGACGTAGGCCGCAGGAACAAGGAAGACGGTTAGGAATCCCGACACCAGCAAGCCGCCGATGATGGCGAGTGCGAGTGGAGCATACGCTTCGCTTCCCGTCCCAAGCTTGAGTGCCATGGGGATGAGGCCGAGAAGCGTTGCCAGCGTCGTGATGAGGACGGGACGAAGCCGGGAGCGGCAGGCGGTCATCACGGCCTGGAGGACAGGAAGCCCGGTGGCGGACTGGGACCGGATGGCATCGATGATGAGGATGGAGTTGGCCACCACGATGCCGACGACCATGACCACCCCCATGAGGGACATGACGTTGAGGGTTGTATTCGTGAGGGTCAGCGCGGCGAGGGCGCCGGCGAGGGCGAGTGGGACGGCAAGAAGGATGATGAGCGGGTCGAGGAAGGATTGGAACTGGGCCACGAGGATCAGGTAGACGAGGAAGACCGCGAGGATCAGTCCGAGACCGAAGCTCTTGAACGCCTCGTTCATGCCCTGGACCATTCCGCGCAGAGTGATCCGAAGGCCGTTCGGGACCGGGGTTTTTGCCAGGACCCGATTCACTTCCTTGAGGAGGCTTCCAAGATCCTCGCCTTCGGACGAAACGAAGACGTTGATCACGCGACGCAGTTGGTAGTGGTTGACTTCGGTGGGGGCGTAACCGTTCCGGAACTCAGTCGTGGCATCAAGTCGGACCGTGCGATCTCCGCCGCTCGCACGGAGTGGGATGGCGGCGAGGTCTGCCATGCTTTGGACGAGTCCCTCGGGATACTGGACCGTGAGGAGGTAGTCATTGCCGCTGACAGGATCCACAAAGTAGGAGGGGGCAATCATGGCACCCGAGGTGAGTGCGGTGATGATGTTCTGGACAACCTCCTTCGAGGTGAGTCCCAGTTCCGCAGCCTTGGAACGGATGACATCGAGTCGGATGGCCTGCTGGTCGATGTCCTGGGGAACGAGGACGTCGCTGACCCCGGGCAGCGATCGGATCTGGTTGGCGATTTCGGTGGCGGTCCGATGGGCGGCTTCGAGGTCTGTCCCACTGATCTGGATGTCGATGGGAGCCGGGAGGCCAAGGTTGATGACAGAGTCGACGAGACCACCGGACTGGAGG
>CAZDYB010000080.1:0-12217 GCA_964509045.1 uncultured Akkermansia sp. | reverse complement strand
GCTGTGGCGGTGTACAATCATTACCTGTCGGAGGCGAATCGGGCGCGGGGTGGGGCGGGGTTGGGATCGCAGCACGTGCTGATGATCGGGCCGACGGGGGTGGGCAAGACGCATCTGGTGCGGTGCCTGGCGGAGTACCTGGGGGTGCCGGTGGGATTCGCGAGTGCGGCGGGCCTGGTGGAGGCGGGATACAAGGGCAATTCGGTGGAGAGCATCATCGCCGGATTGCTGGAACGGGCGGGGGGACATCCGCGCAAGGCGGAGAAGGGGATCGTGTTCATCGATGAGATCGACAAGATCCGGCGCAGCGACACGGGTGGGACCCGCGATGTGAGTGGCGAAGGGGTGCAGAACGCGTTGTTGACGCTGTTGGATGGGCGGGTGGCGAAGGGGTTGGAGGGGCAGACCCACGCGGCGGTGGACACCAGTCGGTTGCTGTTCATCTGCACCGGGGCGTTTGTCGGGTTGGCGGAAATGGTGGAGGCACGGATCGGGTCGGGAAGGAACGTGATGGGATTCCGTCCACGACAGGAAGAAGCGGTGGGAACGATGCCGGACCTGCCGGTGTTCCGGGCGTTGTGCCAGGCGGGAACGCAGGACCTGGTCCGGTTCGGATTGATTCCGGAGTTCGTGGGTCGTTTCGCGACGTTGACGGTCCTGCATGAGCTCTCGTTGCAGGACCTGCGCGCGATCATTTCCGGCGGGATCCGCGATTCGGCATTGGAACGGCAACGGTTGCTGGCGCGTTGGCACGGGATCGACCTGCAGTTTACGGAGGAAGCCCTGGATTGCGTTTGCGAAGAGGCCATCCGACTGGGGACCGGAGCGCGGGGATTGCATCGGTTGCTGGGGCGTGCGGTGGATGCCGTGGATCATCGATGGCCGGAACTGGCCGATGCGGGGATCCGGCGGGTAGTGATCGACCGGGACTGTGTGCTGGGCGTTGGGAGCCCGCGGATGGAGACGGCGGGAGAAGCGTTGTCGCGAATGGACGGGGTGTTGAGACGGGAGAGCGTGGTCGGGTTGCCGCCGCGACCGCGTCCGGTCCTGGGGGCGTCGCGGCAAGCGGGTGGGACGGTGGAGTCGGAACCGGCGAATCTGGAGGAGTGGAGCTCGGAGCGGCTTTGGTCTGGGGTGGAAGAGATGAAGGAGCGGGATCTGGGCTGGAAGGAGACGACCGGTGCGGCGCGGGAATGGTGGGAGTCCTTTGAGACGGAGAACCGGCATCGGCCGGTGCTGGTGTATCGACTGGCGGGTGAACTGGCCCGACGCAAGGCGCGGATCGCGGAGCTGTTCCAGGCGTATCTGGAGTCGGACACGGACAGCATCCAGGCCAACCTGCATTACCTCGACTATCAGCGGGCGAAGGGAGGGTGAGGCGGGCGGAATCGAGGGGTCACCAAATCGCCCTTGCTGTCCGGAGTGGTCCTCCCGCAGCCTGACGACCGACGAAACTTCGCCGGTCTGTTCCTTCCGGCGGGTTCGGCTCAGGTCACCGTGAAAGTCTTCTCCGGCAATTCAAATCCCGCCCTTGCCAAGGCCATCTGCGAGTCCATCGGGATGCCATTGGCGCGTTCGACCGTCCGCCCGTTTCCGAACGGGGAGACGTACGTGAAGATCGACGAGAATGTCCGTGGACAGGATGTGTTTGTGGTCCAGTCCACGAGCCCGCCCGCCAACCAGCATCTGATGGAGATGTTCATCATGATCGATGCGTTGAGGAGGGCCAGTGCATCACGGATCACGGCGGTGCTGCCGTTCTATGGGTACGCGCGGCAGGATCGGAAGGATCAGCCGCGGGTACCGATCACGGCGAAGCTGGTGGCGAACCTGATCGTGGCATCGGGAGCGCACCGGGTCTTGACGATGGATCTGCATGCCCAGCAGATCCAGGGCTTCTTCGACATCCCGGTGGACCATCTTTATGCGGCTCCGGTGATCTTTGAGTACCTGAAGCGGTTGGACATCCCGAACCAGGTGGTGGTGAGCCCGGACCTGGGAGGATTGAAGATGGCGGCGGCCTATGCGCAGACGTTGGGAGCCGAGTTGGCGATCGTGGCGAAGCGACGGAAGAGTCCGACTGAAACGGAGGCGATTTCGCTGATTGGAGAGATCGAGGGGAGGAACGTGTTGCTGGTGGATGACCTGACGGAGACGGCGGGGACGCTGGTGAATGCGGCGGCGTTGGCGAAGAGTCGCGGAGCCTGCGAGATCCGGGCGTGCGTCTCGCACGCACTGATCAACGAACTGGGAGCGGAAAGACTTAGGAAATCGGCGATTGACGAACTGATCACCACTGATAGCGTCGTCCGCTCTGCTGTCGAAGGGGTCAATGTTACGACCCTTTCGGTGGCTGGCTTGCTGGGCGAGGCGATCAAGCGGATTCACAGTAATTCGTCGGTCACATCGCTCTTCGAGTTCAAGGGTTGATCCTCCGGATGGTCCGGGAGATCGGCAGATACGACTCCGAAATGAAAAGTTTGAAAATGGGCGCCTTCGTGCGCTCTGAAACGCGCCGCAAAGGTTCCAAACGGGTGAGGGCACTGGGCCGGATTCCCGCCAACATCTACGGCAAGTCGGCCACCGCCCAGAACCTCGAACTGGATTCGAGGGAGTTCGAGCTTCTGGTTGGGAAAGCCCATTCCGAAGTGATCCTGGTGGATCTGACCATCGAGGGAGATGCCCGGCCGGAACGTCTGGCGCTGGTGCAGGATGTCCAGCATCACCCCCTGACCGGAAAGGTGTTGCACGTCGACTTTCACGAGGTGAAGCCGGACGAGTGCGTGACGATCCGGGTGCCGGTGGAGAGCGTTGGAGAATGTCCGGGAGTGAAGGCGGGCGGCACGTTGGAGCATGTGTTGCTCAAGATCCGGATCCGCGGTCTGCCGGGCGAATTGCCGGACCAGATCACGGTGGATGTCTCGAACCTCCAGGTCGGCAAGGTGATTCACATCGGTGACATCGTTCCTCCGGCGGGAGTGGAGATCCTGGGTCGCAAGGAGACCACGGTTTATGCATGTGCCGAGCCGTTGACTGCGGAAGCGGCGACGGAAGCGGCCGCTGCGGAGCCGACCAAGCAACCGGAGATGCTGAAGGAGAAGAAGACGGACGAGGCGAAGCCTGCGGACAAGAAGAAGTGAGTGGAGTGATTTCACGGAGCCCGGCGGTTGTCGGGCTCCTTTTGTTTCCCTGAGCGGGTTGCCGTGAAGAGCCGGAGCTTGATCGCGGGGCTGGGTAATCCCGGGAGGGAATACCAGTATACAAGGCACAACGCCGGCTTCATGCTGGCGGACCGACTGGCGAGCCGAATGGGTTGGCCGTGGCGGATGGAGAAGAAGTTCTTTGCAGAATTGGCCGAGGGTACGGTGGGCGGGCGGGGCGTGATGCTCTGCAAGCCCCAGACCTTCATGAATTGCAGCGGGGAAGCCGTGGGAGCCATTGCAGGCTTTCATCGGATGACGCCGGAAAGCGTGCTGGTGGTGGTGGATGATGCAGATCTGCCGCTTGGTACGCTCCGGCTTCGTCCCGAGGGCGGACACGGTGGTCATCACGGTCTGGAATCGATCGAGCAGCATCTGGGGTCGCGGGGATTTCCGCGGCTCCGTCTGGGTGTGGCGCGACCGAGACAGGCGGTGCGGGACATTGCCAACCATGTGTTGGGGCGGTTCACGGCCGAGGAACAAACAATTTGGGATCAGGTGTTGGTTCGAGCTGAAAGCCAGATGAGATGCTGGCTGGAGGACGGACTGGCGAAGGCAATGAATCTATACAACGGATCGGTGGCGAAAGCCGGCGAACCAAACTTGGAATAACTGTGAAACGGTACGAAGGACTGTTCATTCTGAACCTTGCGGGCAAGGAAGACGGCATCAAGGAAGCGGTGGACCGCGTGTCCGCCGAGATCGTCGCCGCGGGCGGCAAGGTTGAGATCATCCAGAAGATGGAGAAGAAGGCGTTTGCCCGCGTGGCGGACCGCCGCATCAACTCGGGCCACTACGTCAATGTCTTCTTTGAGGCGAAGCCGAGTGTGATCAAGGACCTGCACACCCGGTTCCGTCACTCCGACGAGGTGCATCGGGCGTTGTTTACGGAAGCTGGCCAGGGTCTTCCCTTGCCAGTGGAAGTTCCGGCTGCCTGATTGGTTGCCCTGAGACCTGGGGACGGGAGATCGCTCCCCGGGCCTGTAGCTCCCGAACCGACCACAACGATACCATGGCCAGCTTCAACAAAGTCATCCTGATCGGGAATCTGACCCGCGATCCCGAGTTGCGGTACACCCCCAAGGGTCAGGCGGTGGCGCGGTTGGGACTGGCTGTAAACCGCAAATACACCCTGGAATCCGGCGAGGCGCGGGAAGAGACGACCTTTGTCGACATTGATGCCTGGGGGAAGCAGGCGGAGTTGATCGCCCAGTACCTGAAGAAGGGCAATCCGCTGTTCATCGAGGGGCGACTGAAGCTGGATCAGTGGGACGACAAGACGACGGGACAAAAGACTTCAAAGCTGCGGGTGGTCATGGAAAACTTCCAGTTCATGGGCGGCAAGTCCGACGGGGGCGCGCAGTCGATGGGTGGAGGTGCTTCGATGTCCGGTGATCCGGGAGTTGCGGTCCGACCGGCGCCCCGACCGATTTCCCAGCGTCCTGCCGACCCTGCGCCGGCAGAGTCGGATGGTCCACCGCCTGAGGAGGACGACGTCCCGTTTTGAAGATAGAAGAGTTGAACTGAAGAGAGAGCACCATTGGGAGCGCCGAGACCGGTACTCCATTTCCATTTCCAAATAGTTCCATCATCAAACTGCTTTTGCCATGGCCAAGACTGAAGTGATTCTCATCCACAACGTGGTGGGGTTGGGCGGCGAGTCCGACCAAGTGAAGGTGTCCGCCGGATACGCCCGCAACTACCTGGTTCCCCAGGGTCTCGCGATTCCGCTGACCCAATCCAACAAGCGCCGGCTTGAGTCGCTGCGTCAGCGTCGGAATGACCGTGAGGCCACCGAACTGAGCCTGATGAGCGAGTTGGGTCGCAGCCTGTCCAAGGTGACGCTCACCTTGGCCGTCAAGACCGGGGAAGACGGCAAGATGTTCGGCAGCGTGACGTCGGGGACGGTGACGGACGCCCTTCGCACCCAGCTCGAAGTGTCGCTCGACAAGCGGAAGATCCATCTGGAGAAGCCGATCCACACGCTGGGCGAGCATGAGATCGAGTTGCGATTGCATCCGGAAGTCCGGTCCAGCCTGAAGCTGAACGTGATCAGCGCCAATCCGAAGCCGAAGGAAGAGGCTGGGGCCGCTGTTGAAGCTCCGAAGTCCGAGAAGCGCAGCACGAGAAATGCGGGTGGACGCAAGGCTGACGCTCCGGCTGCCTGACCGGTAGGCCGGAAGGATGTTGGAGAGGGAAGTGGGCCCGGCATTGCCGGGCCCTTTTTTTTGTCTGGATGGGGTGGGGGCATTGGGAATGGATGTGAACAACCCATCCTTCTCGCTGAGGAATGTTCGGGCATCTTGACCGGCTCATGGGTGACGACTTCGAGAGTGCGATTCCGGCGGAGGCCCAGACCGGGGGAGGGAATGGGGCGACGGGCGAGGCCCCGCGGCAGGAGGTGTCGTTGGAGGCCAGAAAGGGAGGGCGTCGGAAGAAGCCGATGGTGGATCTTTCGCGACTGGACCGTTTGCCGCCGCACTCGATCGAAGCGGAGCAGGGGGTGTTGGGATGCGCGTTGCTGGCGCCGAACGAGGCGATCGGCCAGTGCGTGGAGCGGTTGAAGAGTGGTGGGGAGCTCTTTTACGACCTGCGACATCGCACCCTGTACGAGGTCTTGGTCGAGATGTACGACCAGAAGGAGGCGATCGACCTGATCACGCTGGGGCAGCGTTTGAAGGATGCGGGTCAGTTGGATGCCATGGGTGGATTGGCATATCTGTCGGCCCTGATGGATGCGGTTCCGAGCGCCGCCAACCTGACGTATTACCTGGATATCGTCCGGGAGAAGCATGTGTTGAGGCGGATGTTGGCGACGTGTACCGAGGTGGTATCCCGGGTGCATGCGCATGACGGTTCGGTGGACACCCTTTTGGACGAGGTCGAGCGCGACATCCTGAAGATCAGCGAGGATCGGGAAGAGGGCGGCAATCGGGGAATGAAGGAGCTGGTGCGGTCCGCGGTGGACATGATCCAGGACTTTCATCAGCGACAGGGCAGCCTGACGGGGATACCGACCGGGTTTGCTGATTTTGACCGGATGACGAGTGGATTGCAGCCTGGGGAAATGGTGGTGATCGCGGCGCGGCCGTCGATGGGGAAGACGTCATTGGCGATGAACATCGCGGAGCATGTGGCGGTGGAGGCGGGGTTGCCGGTGGGGGTGTTCAGCCTGGAGATGACGTCGGAATCGTTGGTGATGCGCATGCTGTGCTCCCTGGCGCGGGTGAATGGGCGCATGATCCGGGATGGATTCCTGTCCGAGGGAGATTTCCGGAGGTTGACGGCGGCGGCGTCGAAGCTGAGCCGTGCGCCGATCCACATTGATGACACGCCGGGGCTTTCCATCCTCCAGCTGCGGGCGCGGGCGCGTCGGATGTGGCAGCAGCATGGGGTGAAGGTGTTTGTGATCGACTACCTGCAGTTGATGCATTCGACGTCGAAGAAGGCGCAGGACAGCCGGCAGCAGGAGGTGTCGGAGTTGTCGAACGGGGTGAAGGCGTTGGCGAAGGAATTGAAGGTGCCGGTGATCGTATTGTGCCAGCTCAACCGCGAGATGGAGAAGGACAAGGATCGGAAGCCGAAATTGTCCGACCTGCGCGAGTCCGGGGCGATCGAGCAGGATGCGGATCTGGTGGGACTGTTGTATCGGCCGGCGCAGGAGGAGGACGAGAAGCGGAAGGATGAACCGGACGGACGGGACGACGGGATGGCGGCGACGCCGGTGAACCTTTTGATTGCGAAGCAGCGGAACGGACCGACGGGCGATGTGTGCCTGACGTTTCTCAAGGGCATCACGCGTTACGAGAGTGCATCGAAGATTGCGCCGGCCGAATGAATTGGGTTTGATCCCCGGGCCTTTTCTGAAGCCAGCATGAATCCTGCCTCAAGTCGTTGGTTGCGTCTCTGTGCCATACTGGCTGCCTGTGTCCAGTTGACTGCGGTGGCGCAGGAGGCGCCCACGATCCAGAAGATCGTGATTGTCCACGTGGGGCCCCCGACCGTCTCCGATGAATTGATCCGGGCGAACATCCGGGTGCGGGAAGGAGATCCGTTTTCGCAACAGGCGGCGGATGCGGACGTCATCAGCCTTCATTCGACGGGATTCTTCGCGAACATCCGGGTGGGATTGGAGCGGGATGCGCGTGGGGTGACGCTGACATACCGATTGCAGGGCAAGCCGATCCTCACGGAGGTGCGGATCACCGGGAACAAGAAGTATCGGACTGCGAAACTGCGGAAGAAGCTGACCTCGAAGGTGGGTGAGCCGTTGGATGAGTTGAAGCTCTTCAACGACGCGCAGGAGATCCTGAAGATGTATCAGAAGTCCGGGCTTCAGAAGACCGAGGTGAAGCCGGTGCCGAGCATCAACGAAGAGTTGGGACGGGGAATCGTCACGTTCGAGATCGTGGAATCCCCGAAGGTCCGCATCAAGGAGGTGTTGTTTGACGGGGCGAAGGAATTCACCCAACGCAAGTTGAGGCGGGTGGCCAAGACGCGTCGGTGGTGGATGTTCTCCTGGCTGACCGGGTCGGGGAAGCTGAAGGACGACGTGTTCGAGGAGGACAAGGAGCGTCTGCGCGAGTTTTATTCGGAGCAGGGCTACATCGATTTCGAGCTGAAGGATGTGAAGTTCGAGTCGACCCAGACCAACCGGATGGTGGTCCGGTTCGTGGTGGACGAGGGAACGCAGTATCGGGTGGGAGGAGTCCGGTTCGAGGGGAACGAGCTATTCTCGCGGGAAGAGATCATTGCCAACCTGAGGACCCGGGAAGGGGAGAAGATCAAGTACGGTCTGTTGTTGAAGGACGGTGAGAAGTTCACGCCAAAGGGATTGGCCCGGGACGTGGACGCGATCACGGACTTTTACGGTGCGCGGGGTTATATCGAGGCGCGGATTGATGCGGAGAAGGTCCCGAATGTGGAGACGGGAACGCTCGACCTGAACTATCGGGTGAAGGAGGGCGAGAAGTTCTTTGTGGAGCGGGTGGAGATCAAGGGGAACGTCCGCACGAAGGATCGGGTGATCCGACGGGAACTGGCGATCTCGCCAGGCGAGACCTTCGACATGGTCCGGGTGAAGGTGAGCAAGTCGCGCCTGGAACAGATGCAGTATTTCGAGAAGGTCGACACGACGACGGAAGACACGGAGATCGCGAACCGGAAGAATCTGGTGATCGGGGTGGAAGAGAAGCGGACGGGCAACTTCATCCTTGGGGCCGGGTTCAGTTCGATTGATTCATTGGTGGGATACGTCGAGGTGTTCCAGGGCAATTTCGACCTGTTCAACTTTCCGAGTTTCACCGGTGGTGGTCAGAAGGCCCGGTTGCGGTTGCAGGCGGGAACGCGTCGCCAGGATTATGTGGCGACGTTCATTGAGCCATGGTTCCTCGGTCGGCGGTTGTCGTTGAGCACGGAGTTGTATCATCGGCAACTGAACTTCCTTTCCGACAACTACAACCAGAGCCAGACCGGTGGCCGGGTGGGTTTGACCCGGCAGTTGCCCTTCAATGTGGTGGGTGGAATCAGCTACACCCTGGAGCGGGTGGCGATCGATTTCGACGAGTCGTACCAGCAACAGTTCCCGGACACGGTGCTGCTGGAGGAGGCGGGCAGTCGGTATGTGTCCCGGGTCGGATTGACCCTGGCGCATGACACGCGGAACTCGGTTCAGTTGCCGACACGGGGGCATCGGGTGGAGTTCCTGCCGGAGTTGGCGGGTGGACCGTTTGGGGGTGACTCCGACTATTACCGGTTGGAGGTCCGGGCTTCGCAGTACTGGAATCCGGGTCGGATCTTCACGGAAGCGAGTTTTTGGCAGGACGTGTTTGATGGACATGTGCTGGAGTTGACGGGGCGGGCAGGCGTGGTCCAGGCGTACGGAGACGGGGATCGGAACCGACGGGATCGGGTGCCCTTGTTTGACCGATGGTATCTGGGCGGCCTGTATTCGCTTCGCGGGTATCGGTTCCGGCAGGTGGGACCGCGGGATCCGGTATCGGGAGAACCGGTGGGTGGCGGGACGTACTGGTTTGGCGGGGCGGAGTACAGTGTGCCGATCATTGAACGCCTGCGATTTGCGGTGTTCTACGACATCGGAATGGTTTATCCGGAGGCGTACAGTTTCAATCCGCAGGACTTTGTGGATTCGAACGGAGAGAAGCAGACGACGAGGTTGTACAATGACAACTGGGGCATTGGCCTGCGGTTGAACCTGCCGATCGGGCCGTTGCGGTTGGATTATGGCATCCCGATCTCCCATGACAGCCGGTCATCGGGAGGAGGACGGTTCCAATTTGGTGTGGGCTACACGCGAGATTTCTGAAAAACTGACCAAGCGAAAACTGACTGCATGAAAGCGAATGTGATCCAACGTTGGGCGGGTTTGATGGCGGCGCTCCTGTTTGCATGGAGTGCCCAGGCCCAGACCAAGATGGCGGTGGTGGACCTGAAGAAGGTATTTGACGGCTACTACCGCACCCGTCAGGCGGACGTCCAACTGAAGGAACGCGCTGCCGACCTTGAGAAGGCTCGGGCCGGGATGCTGGAGGACTACAAGAAATCCAGCGAGGAATTCAAGAAGCTGCTGGACGGGCTCAACGATCCTTCGGCGTCGGCCGCGGAAAAGGAGAAGCGCAAGACGGAAGCGGAGAAGAAGCAGGGCGAACTTCGCGAGATCGAGGGCAGCATCCGGACCTTCGATGACACCTCCCGCAAGACGATCATGGAGCAGCAGAAGCGCATGCGGGACTCGGTGCTTCGCGACATCCGTGGAGTGGTGGAGGAGAAGGCCAAGGCGGCGGGTTATGGAGTGGTGATTGATACGGCCGCGGAATCGGTGAACCAGACGCCGGTTGTGGTTTACACCAGCCTGTTGGGTGGTGGTGATGATCTGACCGAGCCGGTCCTCAAGGCGCTCAACGTCAACGCTCCACCGGACTCCCTGCCCAAGCCTGACGAGAAGTGAGGGTGTCGGGCCGGGTCTGATGACGAAGGCGCAGGGTCACCCTGCGCCTTCGATGTTTTCCAAGGGCACCGTGAGATCGTCCTGTCTGATTCCATGACCACCGCTGTCGTTGTTGCCGCAGGTCGGGGCACCCGCATGGGGCCAGATGTCGACAAACTGTTCCTGGAGGTCGACGGGATGCCGGTGGTGGCACACACGTGGCGGTTGATGGATCAGTGTTCCCGGATCGACCAGGTGATCCTGGTGGTGCGTGATGGAATGGAATCGGCTTTTGCCGGGTTGGCCGGGGAATTCGTCCGGCCGGACAAGCCCTGGAAGACTGCGGTGGGCGGGCGCGAGCGGCAGGATTCGGTATGGAACGGACTGGAGGCGATCGGCGACCCGGATGGACTGGTGGCGATCCAGGACGGAGCGCGTCCCTGCACGCATCCCGGGCATGTGATGGATTGTCTGGAAGCAGCCTTGCGGACAGGGGCGGCGGTCGGGGCGCAACGGGTTACCGACACCATCAAGGCCTCGGACGGGAGTGGATTTGTGGCGGCGCATCTGGATCGCTCCCGGTTGTGGGCGGTGCAGACTCCGCAGTGCTTTCGGCTGGCGGTGATCCGTCGTGCGCTGGCTGAGGTGCGTCAGCGCGGGTTGATCGTCACCGACGACACGGCAGCGTGCGAGGTCATCGGACAGAAGGTTGAGTTGGTGGAGGGGAAATGGCCGAATCCGAAGGTGACCGTCCCTTCGGACCTGCCTTACATCGGATTGGTACTGGCGGGGTTGCGGACGTGATGCAACGGGTTGGGTGATGACGGATGCCATCCACGGGATCCGCATCCCCGGGGTGGGAAATCAAATCCGGGGAATTTCCACCTTGAGCCGGTTTCCATCGCCACGCGAGGGTGACGGGAATGCACGTCCTGCTGGCCTCCAGCGAACTTCATCCGTTTTCCAAGACGGGCGGTCTGGCCGATGCGGTTGCCGCGTTGGCGCAGGCGGTTTCGCGGTCGGGGTGCCGGGTGAGTGTGGTGACTCCGTTGTACCGGGGATTGGAGGGGCGGTATCCGGGACTGAAGCGAACAGGATGGCGGTTCGACATTCCGTTGGGGTCGGAGTTGGTGAGTGGAGAGTTTGTCCGCTTGGAGATCGCCCCTGGACTGTCGGTCTGGTTTGTGGATCAACCGGGTTACTATGATCGCGCCGGGCTGTATCAGTTGGGCAACGCGGATTTTGAGGACAACGCGCAACGTTTCCTGTTCCTGACGAAGGCGGCCCTGCTGCTGGCGCGGCATCATCCGGTGCCGCCGGAGATCATCCACAGCCATGACTGGCAGGTGGGTCTGCTTCCGTTGCTGGTGCATCATGCGCGGGTGACCGGGACGTGGGCGAAGGCGCCGCGGACGGTGTTCACCATCCATAACCTGGCCTACCAGGGATCGTTTCCGGAGGCGTCGTGGGCCTATACGAACCTGCCTTCCTCGTGGTTTCACCTGGAGAGTGCGGCGCACCATGGGCGGTTGAATTTCCTGAAGGCCGGGCTTTGCCTGGCGGATGCATTGACCACGGTGAGTCCGCGTTATGCGCGGGAGATCTGCACGTTGGAATTCGGGTGTGGACTGGAAGGTGTGCTGTGCCGGCGTGAACACGATCTGACCGGCATTTTGAACGGGGTGGATTATTCGGAATGGAACACCACGGCCAACCCGGCATTGCCCCATGCCTATGACGCCATGCACCTGGCGGGGAAGGCGGCGAACAAGGCGGCGTTGCAGAAGGAGATGGGATTGCCGGAGCGACCGGATGTCCCGTTGTTCGGCAACATCAGCCGCCTGGCGGAACAGAAGGGGTGCGACCTGATCGTGGGTGCCCTGGACCTTCTCCTGCCGGAGACTGGACTCCAGTTTGTCCTGTTGGGTAGTGGCGATGCCGCCCTGGAAAAGTCGTTCCGCGCCCTGGCCCTCCGTTTTCCGGAGCAGGTGGCGATCAAGATCGGGTTTGATCCGCGACTGGCGCATCGGATCGAGGCGGGGTGTGATTTCTATCTGATGCCGTCCCGGTT
>CAZDYB010000079.1:0-12311 GCA_964509045.1 uncultured Akkermansia sp. | reverse complement strand
CTGCGCACCCGCCTCCGCGGGCCGCGCCTGGGGATTCGTCGACGGAATCAGGAGGGGGAATGCTCATTTCCCATGGGCATGCGACCCCGGCGCCACGGGATCCGGCATTGTCGCCCGTGCGCTTTCCAACGGCTTGAGGAGTTCACGCAGGTTGTAATGGGTGTACCGGCAATGGCTGGCGGGTTGTTCTCCATCCGAATTCGCCACCCAGAAATCCAGGGTGTCCGGCGCGAAGAGCACGCTGTGGATGTTCGACTTCATGCACACCGGCCGGGTCATCAGGTCACGGGCTGAATCGACATCAAACCGGCCATGCCCCGACTTCACCCGCTTCACCAGTTCCTCATAGCGATCCCCTGCGCTCAACAGCACCGCGTCCCTCACCGGATGCGGCAACTGGGCATGCGCCGCGCCCGGTTCCACCACCTCGAACCGGTCCGGCGTCGCCGCGATGCCCACCGCCCTTCCCGACCGACCGTCGGCGATCACGTAATAGTACTCACACGTCCGGGGACTGGTCCGGAAGATCCCGATGGCTTCCTCCAGCGTGGAGGATTTTTCCATGACCTCCCGCACCAGCTGCGCCATCGGTTTGCCGTCCCAGTTGCCTTCACCACGCCCACCCATCTCCCCGATGCTGATGTGCTTCTCGTTCATGGCGGTGACACTGCCGACGAATCCGGCATAGCTGACATTGGCCCAGGCATGGCCCTGATCGGGCCGATGGATGATGACCACGGCGTTGGGTTCAAGTCCCACGCCCTTCATGTAGTCCAGGATGCGCCCGTGGTAGATCCGACCGTCCCGGGTCGAACTGCCCAGCAACGCGAAACCCGAGCAGTGGAACAACTCGGGGAAGAAGTTCGCCAACCGCACCTCCTCCCGGTCCAGACCCGCCGCCAATGCGATTGCATCCATCTCCCGCAGATACCGCTCATCCATGAACCGCCCGATCCGCATCTGGCACTGCTCGATCTCACCGAAGAACCAGCGTCCCTTGTCGAAGCTGCTGCCCACGCCCACCCCGTACAACACACGGTTCACCAGGTCCCGGACCTGTCCCCGCATCAGGGTTCCATGCTGTTCCCCCATCTCCTCCGGCGTCCCTTCCAGAAACAGCACCTGCGTCCCATCCATCCGCTCCAGTCGACCCTTCCCATGCCGCGCCAACACCGCGCGGCCCGGCGTCCCATCCAACTCCACCGCGCCCGTCGTCAACACCCGGAATGCCGCCGGCACAAACCGCATCAGATGCGACACGGCCACCCGCTCCACCCTTGTCCCGGCCGGTGCTTCCATCCGCCATCCCGCATCCGCCCACGGCGCCTCCATCCTGGGCGACCTCACCCTCACCTCCGCCCGGATCCCCTCCCCATCACTGTACCCGATCCGCGCCGGCCAACCGTCCGTGTTCCGCACGGCAACCGTCAGGACCATCGGTCCCAGTTTCAAAAGGTTCTGCGCCTCCGGCGCCAGGGTCGCCCGCACCACCTGACACGCGACGCCATCAATCGTCTCGCCCGGCAATCCCTCCGCCCGGAACAACAACGGCGCCATCGCCAGTTGTTCCCGGGGCACCGGCAACGCCAACGGACCCAGCCTGGTATCGTCCAACCGTTCCGGTGCCGTGGCATACCGCGCCACTCCCGGGGCTCCCACCAGGCCGAACCGCTTCTCCGGTTGAAGGATCCACACCTCCTGCCCCAGGCGCCCTGCCAGGAAAGTCTCCTCCTTCACCCGTACTTCCGCCCGGAGGCGATCCGGCGCCTGCATTCCCAACCTCACCTGTTGTCCCATCAACCCGCCCGGCAACCCCTCCGCCTTCACCACCTCCAACGTCGCCGAAAACGTCTGCCGGTTGGTCGCATCGAACAAGCCCACCACCCGCTGCACCGTCCTCGTGAACAACGCCTGTGGCGGCAGCGACTCCTCGCCGCGCATCCATGGCAACCACCCCAGCAGCAGGAACACCCCGAGAAAAACTCGCCGTTGCATGCCATCGACTCTGCCCCGACCCCGCCGTCATACAAGGGCACATCCGGCCTCCCGCCATTCTTCCCAACTCCCGACTTGCCTCCACACACCGTCCCGGGACCTTTCCGCCATGTCATCCCCGTCTCCATTCGTGTTCGGCGCGATCGTTGCCACGCTGGCCCTGAGCCCGATCCTTGCCGCCGAACCCACGCTCCTCGCCCCCGGTGCCGCCGTGGAAAAACTCTCCGGGGGCTTCGCCTTCACCGAAGGCCCCGCCACTGATTCAAAGGGCAACGTGTTCTTCACCGACCAACCCAATGACCGCATCGTCCGCTGGGACGCCGTCACCGGCGCCTTCACCGACTGGATGAAGCCGGCCGGGCGAGCCAACGGGATGTACTTCGATGCCCGCGGCCATCTGATCGCCTGTGCAGACGGCAAGAACGAGCTCTGGTCCATCGCGCCGGACAAGACGGTGACCGTCCTGGCCAAGGATCATGAGGGCAAGCTGTTCAACGGACCCAACGACGTGTGGATCCGACCCGATGGCGCCCTCTATTTCACCGACCCCTTCTACAAGCGCAGCTACTGGAATCGCGGTCCGTCCGAGATGGGCGGTCAACACGTCTACTTCATGCCTGCCGACCGCTCCAAACCGCGGCGCGTGACCGACGACCTCAAGCAGCCCAACGGCCTCATCGGCACACCCGATGGCAAGACCCTCTATGTGGCCGACATCGGCGCCGGGAAAACGTATCGGTACGCGGTTCAACCCGATGGTTCCCTCAGCGACAAACACCTGTTCTGCAACCAGGGCTCGGATGGGATGACCCTCGACGCCAGGGGAAATGTCTACCTCACGGGCAAGGGCGTCACCATCTACAATCCCGAAGGCGTCCGCATGGAACAGATCCCCATCCCCGAAGGCTGGACCGCCAATGTCTGCTTCGGCGGCACCAACCGGGACTTCCTCTTCATCACCGCCGGCACCGGAGTCTATGGCGCCAGGATGAGCGTCCGCGGCGCGCACTGAGGCCACGATCGCAGGCCCATTCCCCGCCCCAGCCCGGCCGTATCCATGCTCCATCCAGGACAACCGATCCTGCTGCATGGATTCGGCCGGGGGGACCTTCAGGATCATCGATCCGTGATCACCGCCGGTTCCGCCCCGATGGTTCCCACCAACTCATCCAGGTACTCCGGCGCCTTCACCTTCTCGACCATCACCCTGGCCCACTTGAGCCGATCCCCCACCCGCAGGCGGGCGGCTTCACCGGCATAGCTGGGACGACCCAGGAACTTCTCCAGGTAATCGCAGTGCCGGCGCCAGGCCCGGAGATCGATCCATTGCTTGGCCTTGAGGCGGGCGGCGTACCAGTCCGACGCCAGCAGGTTCTCCCGGGAGAACAGGCTGCGGATGGCGGGCGAATCCAGACCGTTCCCCTGGTAATGGTCATCGCGCATGATGTGCAGGAGCGCCTTCAGCGGCGGACAAGCCATCTCGATGGATTGGTCGTTGAAGTAGTGCTGCGCGACGCGTCGATGGGTCTCCACCACATTGTCGACGGCATCGACAAACTCGGCGGGATCCTGCAATTCCGGTCGCAGCATGGCCTCGGTGAGGACGGAGTGCGGGTGATTGAAGATCCGACCGAAGAAGGTGGCGACGAAGCGTGGGGTGATCCGGTAACCGAGACGACTGACCCGGAGGGTCCGACCGTCGACCTGTTGATCCACGCAGCGCTCGAGGTAGCCGTGGGCGATCAGGTTCTGCGGATCCCGTTCCTCCACGCCCATCCGGCACCACAGTTCGGGAACCAGCAACGAGATGTCGTGATCCACCCGGAGCTTCGGTCCCACGCACCCTGCGCTGGTGAGGAAACCGTCGTAGCCCGTCACGATGTAACCGACCAGGGCCGCATTGAGATCGTAGATGGGTGCCAGGGCATTGAACGGACCCTTGGTCAGGGCGCCCTCACTCCCGGCACCGGTGGTGCTCGGTGACTTGCCCGTCATGCTGGAGATGAACTCCATGAACAGCTCGGGCAGTTCCAGGTAATGGATGGGACCGTAACAGGCGAGTGACCGGACCCCCTTCTCGGCCGGATTGTTGCGTCGCCCTGCCAACACCGCATGCACCGGCACCGGCACCGGCTCGCCGGCGGCCAGACGCCGCGCCAGTCGCGCGCCCACCTCCGCGACATGCCAGGTCCGTGCATCCAGCAGGTCCGGTCGCTTCTGCAGATACCGCGGATTCTTCGACGGCTTGCCGTCCACCATCCGCGGATGCGCCGTGCTCACGAACAATTCCGGCCGGTCCGCCGTCGCCACCGAACTCACCAGGCGCTGCATCGGTTCGGTGAACTCATGAAACCCGATGGAATCCTCGATGATGTTCCGCGCGTCTTCCCGGGTCTTCGGCTCGTAGTTGCTGAAGAAATTGTCGTCCGCTGCGAAGTCCGATTCCGCCGCCTTGTCATACCCGCGCAACACGGCGTCATCGGGGCGCTGGAACAACCGATACTCCACGTTCTGCACGAACTTCACCGACGGTTGCCGCGAATGTTCACTCAACTGCCCCGCCTTCTCCCGGGGAACAATCACGCTCGCCGTGATGTCATCCTCGGCCTGGAGCTTGAGCGACGGATGAAAGTCCTTCCTGAGCCCGAACGTCCGCCAGGCCCCATCCTTCTCATAGCCCACGCGCAGGAACTGGGTGGCCAGACGCCGATGCTCGACCCGCAACTCGTTGGCGGGAGTCCCGTTGATCACATCCACGGCGAAGTGCTCGCGCCATTGCTGGCCCCAGGACGGTTGCCAGAACCTTTTCACCACCAGCACCAGTTCCTTGATGTGCGCCGGGATGGAATCCAGCCAGGAATTGTACTCGACCGAGAACTCCGAACTCGGCGTCAGGAGCTTGATCACCGACCCCAGGGTGCGTTGCGGGGACAACACCGGCCGATGATCGCTCCCATGCAGGGAGACGTCTGCGAACCGCCGTGAGAAGTCGTGCTGCAGGACCTGTTCGATCGTGTCGAAGTCGCGCTGGAAATCCGCCACGAACACCGGGCCATGCACGATGGCATCCACGATGGGCTTCGAGATCTCGCTCTTGCCACCGCCGCTCACCGTGCAGGGTTTATGGCACAGGACCCCTTCCTGGCGCGTCCCCAACAGCCGCCACGCACGTTTCCCGACCGGTTTCTCCAGGTGGACCTTGAACCCACTCGGCAACACGTAGGTGACACCCAGCAACAACTTCAACCGATGCTCCGTCCCGTCCGGTCGTGGCCAGAACACCCCCTGGCTCTCCAATTCGAATCGCGTCGTCTCCGGCACGTACACCACGTCCCGGAACTTCCTGTCCACGCCATACCCCTCCCGCCTCACCTCCACCCCATCCCCCAGCAACCGCATCGCCTCCTCGAACTGGTGCGGATACTCCTTCCGATGCTGGTTGGCGTCGTACTCGCTCGCCAGATCGTATCGGGCGAACACCAGGGCTCCACCGGCGTGCTCTTCCTCCACCAACCCCATCAGGTTCGCCGCAAAGCTGATCTGGGTCTTCACCTCCTTCTTGCAATACCCGAAGTAGTTGTCGCAGATGACCGTCACGATGACCCCCGAAGCGTCCCTCGCCGTCACCTTGAAGGCATTGCCATCGTTGTAGAGTTCGCCCTCCTCCTTCCAACACATGCCATCGCGCCGCTGACGTTCACTCGCCGCTTCCCAGCGCGGCAGCCCGACTTCCTTCTTCGTCAGCCCCGTCAGGTGCGGCGCCAGGATCACGCAACCCGTGTGGCCGGACCAATGCTCGCCATCCAGCGCCCCGTCGTTCTCCGGCAGGTACGGATCCCCACCATTGCCGAAGATCCGTTCCACGAAATCAAGGTTGGCCACCAGCGATCCCGGTACGATGAACCGGATCTCCATCCGTTTCTCCGGCAGGTATCCCGGCACCGCCGGACAGACCACCGGCCGCAACAGCAGCGATACAAAGCACTCCGCCGGTGTGCCCGTTGCCGTGAACGGCAGTCGCAACAGCTCGTCCGGCGCCTGCAAGGCCTTCCACAGCAGACTCGCGAACACCTCCCGCGGCACCGCCTTCTTGTCGTCCGCGATCGGCAATCCGTCCTCCGTCACATGGAAGATTCCCGCCGTCGTCCGCCGATCCGACTTCGGGTTGTGCAACACCCCGTTCTTCAACCGGAAGCTCTTCAGCAACGGCGACGTCACACTGTCCGCTCCCGGTGGCAGGGACAGCACCCGCGCCAGACCAGGCCGATCCAGCACGAAGGTCTTCGCCGGCAGTTTCGGCGGCACCACCACCTCGCCGAGATATTCGTAGAGAAACGATTGGATGCGCTGGTCCGCCGGACACAGGTAGGTCGAGAGCAATCGATCCTTCTCCCGCACATGCTCGATGTACTGCCTCAGCCCGGCATCCAACGCCTCCGCCCCGGGGACATCCGACACCGGACTGAATCCCAGTTCCGCCAGCTTGAGGTTGATGTGGCGGTGCATGGCCCCGATGTCCGGCGCCTCCAACCCAATGCGATCAATCCGTTCCATGTGTTCGTTTCCTCCGGACACCCAACCTGGGTTCCCGGCGTGCCGACTCTTACGAAGGGACCCCCGGGCCGCAAGGTGCGCCATGCAACCGATTTCAAACTCGCTTCATCCATCCCATGAACCCGCTCCACCCCGCACTCCCGATCATTGCCCCCATTTCCACCCCATGGTTCGCTCCACCGGACGGCAACGCATCGCGCACTCCTCCATGTCCCCCACCATCCTCCTCTCCACCCTCAACGCCCGCTATCCCCATGCCGCCTTCGGCCTGCGCTATCTCTTCGCCAATCTCGCCGAACTCCAACCCAACGCCGTCATCCGCGAATTCGACATCAACCAACGCCCCGTCGACATCGCCGAACAGATCCTCGCCCTCAACCCCACCCTCGTCGGCCTCGGCATCTACATCTGGAATGTCCGCCCCTCCACCGAACTCGTCGCCCTCCTCCGCCAACTCCGCCCCGACCTGATCATCGTCCTCGGCGGCCCCGAGGTCAGCCACGAGACCGAGGATCAGGAAATCGTCCGCCTCGCCGATCACGTCATCACCGGCGAAGCCGATCTCGCCTTCGTCGACCTCTGTCGTCGCCGTCTCCTGCATGGCGAAACACCACCGCACCTCCTCCACGCCCCCGTCCCCGATCCTGCCCGCATCGCCCTGCCCTACGACCTCTACGACGAAACTGATTGCGCCCATCGGATCATCTACGTCGAGGCCTCGCGCGGCTGTCCCTTCACCTGTGAATTCTGTCTGTCCTCCCTCGACATCCCGGTCCGCCAGTTCCCACTCGAAGCCTTCCTCGATGCCATGCAACGCCTGCTCGACCGGGGCGTCCGCCAGTTCAAGTTCGTCGACCGCACCTTCAACCTTCACCCCGTCGTTTCCCGTCGGATCCTCCAGTTTTTTCTCGACCGCTGTTCACCCGGTCTCTTCGTGCACTTCGAAATGGTTCCCGACCGCCTCCCCGAACCGCTCCGCGAACTGATCGCCAGATTCCCGCCAGGCACCCTCCAGTTCGAGGTCGGCATCCAGACCCTCAATACCGAGGTCGAGCAACGGATCAGCCGACGACAGGACCATTCCCGCATGGAAGACAACTTCCGCTGGCTCCGTTCCCACTCCGGCGTCCACATCCATGCCGATCTCATCGTCGGGCTCCCCGGTGAGTCCCTTGCCAGTTTCGCCACCGGCTTCAACCGGTTGCTCCGCTTCAATCCCCAGGAAATCCAGGTCGGCATCCTCAAGCGACTTCGCGGCACCCCCATCATCCGGCACGATGCCGCGTTCGGCATGAAATACAGTCCCTATCCGCCCTACGAGATCCTCGAGAACAACGATCTCGATTTTGCCACCCTCGCCCGACTCCGTCGGTTCGCCGGGTTCTGGGATCTCTACGGCAACAGCGGCAATTTCACCTCCAGCCTGCCCCTGTTGTGGAAGTCGGCCCCAACCACAGACCCTGCACCGTCTCCTTTCCATTCCTTCCTCCAGTTCTCCGACTGGCTTCACGAACAGGGCGCCCGCACCACCGGCGTCGCCCTGCCCCGCCAATACCAACTGCTCCTGCAACACCTCCTCGCCCGTCATCCCGCCAACCCTTCCGAGATCCGCGATTCCATCGCAGCCGATTACCAACGGCCGGGCCGTCGCGATCTGCCCCCGTTCCTCCAGGACCAATCCATCACCGGGTCCACCGGGCGCCCCGCATCCAACCCGCGTCTGCCCCGGCGCCAGGCCCGGCATCTCCCCGCCGCTCCACCCGTCCCCGAGCCCAACCCATCTCCGGAGACGTCCCCGACCTGATCCCGACCCCGGCATCTCCCCCTCCAACCCTGCATCCATCGTCGCCATGCACATCCCCGGCCCACTGCAGCGCACCCTTCTCTCCAGTCTCCTTCTCGGCACCCGCATTGCTGCCGCTGATTTCGAGGATCCCAATGCCGACCCGAACGTGCTTCCGACTGTCCCCCCCGGTTTCACGGTGACGGTGTTCGCCCGCGAACCCCTGGTCCGCCAACCGTGTTCCATGGCCTTCGACAGTCAGGGCCGACTCTGCGTCGGGATGGGGCCCCAGTACCGGAATCCCAGGCCCGACACCCCGGGCGACAGTGTTGTCCTCGTCCTCGATACCGACGGCGATGGGCGGGCGGATCGAACCCAGGTCTTTGCCACCGGGTTCAATGCCATCCAATCGATGGCCTGGCGCGGGCGCGATCTGTGGGTGGCCAATGCCCCCGACCTCACCCTCGTCCGCGATCTCGATGGCGATGATGTCGCCGACGAATACGTCCGGATCTACACGGACCTGGGAAATCTCGAACACGGTCTGCACGGGTTGAACTGGGCGCCCGACGGTCGCCTCTACATGAGCAAGGGCAATTCGAAGGGACTCACCCAACCCGGCCGGGTCGCTCCCAGACCCTTCCGGGATCTCTGGGGCGTCCAGGCTCCCGCCGGTACTCCCGATTTCCCTCCGCCCCAGACCTTCACCCGGACGGATTATCGGAAGGCCTACCACGATCCGGAAGATGACTGGGGACTGGAAGGCGGTGTCCTCCGTTGCAACCCCGACGGAAGCCAACTCGAGATCGTGTCGCGCGGGATGCGCAATCCGTGGGACATCACGCCCGACCCCGGAATGAACTGGATCGGGACCGACAACGACCAGACCGGCGGTGACCGGGTCCTCATGCCGTTTCCCGGCGCCCACTTCGGATGGAACCATCCCTGGAGCGCGCACTGGTCGGATTCACCCCACGCCGCCAGCGCGCCGGTCAGCGGCCCCTTGTTCGAGGGATCCGGCACCGGCGTGATCCACGGGGATTCCCCCGGATTTCCCGCGAGCCATCGCGGGGTTTTCTTCGTCAATGATTGGCTTCGCAAGACCACCTTCGTCTGGCGTCCCCGCTGGGATGGCGCCCTGTTGCGCCCCGCGACCGACGGCTGGGAACCCTTTGTCCAGGGCGGCAGATCCCTGTACCGCCCCACCGACCTGGAGTTCGGACCCGACGGTGCACTCTGGATCCTGGGATGGGGCACCGGTTACGGCGCCACCTATCGCGATGGACAACTGGCCAGCGAAGGTCGGGTGTTCCGCGTGACCTGGGACCAGGCATCCAGCCCTGCCACCCTTCCCCCACGCAATCCGCTTCGCCTCGATCAATGGCCGATTCCCGAACTGATCCGCGAGTTCCAGTCGCCTCTCCCCGTCCGACGCATCAATGCCCAGGACGAACTCGTTCGACGCGGCCCGGTCGTCCGCAATGCCCTCATCGCCGCCTTCACCCAACCCGCCGATACCGCCAGTGAAACCGCGGCAGCCTGGACACTCGCCCGACTCGATCCCGCTGATCGATCCCTCCGAATCCTCATGACGGACACCGCAGCGGCCCCGACCCGTTCGCTCAATGCCCGGATCCAGGCGGTGCGCATCCTCGCCGATCACCAGCATCAACACCCGGATCCAGACGGTCTCCCATCCGTCGTCATCACCGGGCTTCGCGACCAGGAACCCCGTATCCGATTCGAATCCGTCCAGGCACTCCGTCGGGCCGGCCAGAAGGCGTCGCTTCCCAACCTGCTTCAACTCCTCGAAACGGAGACGGATCCAGCCACCTACCTCGCCGCCTGGCAGACCCTGCGCCTCTTTGTCCAGCCAACCGCGCTCAAGGCCCACCTCGCCGATCCCCGGCCCGGCGTGCGCCAGGCAACGCTTCTCGCCCTTCTCGAATCCCATGCACTGCTCGAACCCGAGGTCCGCGCCTTCATCAATGACACCTCCCCAGCCGTGCAGGAGATCGCCCGACTCTGGATCCACAAGGCCCATGCCGGCGGCGAAGCCGTCCAGGTCCGCGGCCGTCCCCTCGCTCCCGTCGTCCACACCCCCATCGTCTCCCATCCCGCCCTCGCCCGGAATCCAGTGGCCCGAAGTGGCAATCCCCACCGGGTTGTCCCCGGCGGATTCAGACCCGGCGCCCGTGCCTACGCCGACCGTCCCTATGCACTGCGGGACATTCCCGCCGAGCTCGTCGGGGCCGATCTCCTGCAGACGGCCAATGACGACGACGGATGTCAGGGAACCAACTGGCTGGAGTTTGAAGTCATCCGCCCGGTCCGGGTCCACGTGGCGCTCGACACCCGGAGCACCCATGCGCCCGCGTGGCTCCGAGACCATTTCAGACCGGAATCACGACAGATCGTCGGCGATGGCTGGAAGGCCCAGCTTCACTCCTGCGATTTCCCGGCCGGCATCGTGCGCCTGGGAGGCAACACCGACGACGGCCGGGCCGGTGGCAAGGGCCAGTATGTGGTCGCCATCGAATCCCTTCCCCTGCCGATCCCGGACCTACCCACCCGCCCGGAGGAGGCCCTCGCCCGGCTTTCAACGGCCGATGTCCAACGCGGTGAATGGCTTTTCTTCCACCCCCGCGGTGCCGCCTGTTCCCACTGCCACCAACTCGATGGACAAGGCAACGCCTTCGGCCCCGACCTCGCCGGCATCGGGGCACGGGCCACGCCACGCCACCTCGCCGAATCCATCCTCCAACCCAACGCTGTCATCACCGAAGGCTTCCACCTTCACACCATCGAAACCGACGCGGGCGCAGTCTCCGGCATCCTCATCGAGGAAAGCGGTCTCAACATCACCCTCGGCCTCGCCAACGGCCAACGGGAAGTCATCGCCAGATCCCGCATCCTCGCCCGACGCATCGACACCGGTTCCGCCATGCCCGCCTTCGACTCCACCCTGGCGCCCGGTGATGTCGCAGACCTGGCCGCCTTTCTCCTTTCGAAAACACCCGTTGCACCCGGCGATGTCATCGAAGCCAGACCCCGGGTATCGACATTCCAGTTCACCCTCCACGACGGACATGTCGCCATCCGTCTCGGCGATCAGCCGGTCGCCGACTTCATCTTCAAGGATCAACACATCCTCAGGCCTCACCTCGCCAATGTCCGGGCGCCCGACGGCAATCGCGTGACCCGCACCCATCCGCCCGTGCCCGGTGTCGATGCCACCGATCACGACACCATGCACCCCGGGATCTGGCTGGGCCTGGGCGATGTCAATGGAGCGGATTTCTGGCGGAACAAGGCGCGCATGGAACAGGTGCGTTTCCTCCGCGGACCCGCCCTCCACGATGATCAGGCCGGGTTCACCATCGAATCCCGTCTCCGCACCGCCGACGACCGGATCCTCGGCACGGTCCAGCACCGGCTGACCTTCGATTCCCTGCCGGATGCCTGGATGCTGGGCTGGGACGCCACCTTCCTGGCCGGCCCCGCCGGCATCACCTTCGGTGACCAGGAGGAAATGGGTTTCGGCGCCCGGGTCGCCACCCCCATCACCGAGAAGAACGCCGGCCGGATCACCAGCAGCACCGGCCTGATCGGTGCCGGACCCACCTGGGGACAGGCTGCCGATTGGTGCGATTACTCCGGCACCGTCGGAGGGCGTCACCTTGGCATCACCCTGATGTCTCACCCCGACAACTTCAGACCCAGCTGGTGGCACAACCGGGATTACGGCGTCTTCGTCGCCAACCCGTTCGGCCGCGCCGCCATGAAGCAGGGCGAACCCAGCCGCATCACCGTGAATCCCGGCGACTCCTTCCGGATCCGGTTCGGCGCCCTCATCCATTCAAGCCCGGTCCCGTCGCCCAACCTCCCCGCCACCGGCTACCGGTTCTTCATCCGGCAATCCAAGCCCTGACCCAACCCGGCGCCGCCCGGATCCGGCTCAACGTTCCTCCCGCCAATC
>CAZDYB010000078.1:0-12316 GCA_964509045.1 uncultured Akkermansia sp. | reverse complement strand
CGCCGCCCAAGCCGCCGCCGCCCAAGCCGCCGCCCATCATCCCACCGCCCACGCCGCCGCCACCCATGGTGACTTCGACACGGGGAATGGTGAAGAGCCCACCGCCGCCGAGGCCACCGCCAGCGCCACCACCGACACCGCCACCACCGCCACCACCGCCACCACCGGCACCACCGCCACCGCCGCCACCACTCTGGTCAAAGGGCAGGGGAAGACCGATCACGGACTCCAAGCCCTGGTAGAAGGTGTTGGGATTCACCCGAAACCGGCGCGTGAACAACTGCTCGGGGTGGGGAAGTCGCTGCGTAAAGATGACGGCGTAATCCTCAATGGAGAACTTGATGGGTCGTTCGGCCACCTTGGTGATGGCGTCGAGGGCATCAGCCAGACGGATATCCCGAAGGGCAGGAATGAGCCGCACGTTGACCGAAGAGACATCAAGTGGCTCTACCGGAGGAGCAACGATTGGCTGTTGGGTGATGGGATCGAATCCTCCCTGATTGAATTGCTGGGGAATGTCGATCGAGGAGGAGATGATGAAGTTGATCCCCTTCTTTTCCGGGTCGCGCAGGCGGGACTGTTCCTCGAGCGTCTTGACCACCTCGCTCAGGGGCAATCCTTCAAACTTCAACTCATTGAGCCGGATCCGATCCAGCTTGTTGGCGATCTGCTGACGGCCCCGGCCTGTGTAGATGGTATTGGTCCGGGCGTGAGGATTGGCATCCGGAAGTTTGGGCAACTGGGTCTCCCAGGCATTCTCCACTTCCACCATCCGATTCTTGGCCGTGAGCTCGCGTCGGCCTGCGGCGCGTGCGTAGCGCCGTTCATCGATCAACGCCAGATAGTGATGGGCCGCTCGGCTGTCGGGATTGAGTTTGGCGGCCGCGGTGAATTCCTCGAAGGCATCCTCCAGCTTGCCCAACTCGAAATACAGGACTCCATTCCGTTCATGGGTTCCGGCCTTGACCATCTCTTCCCGCTTGTCGGGGATCATCTGGAGGGCCTCCCCATCCGGCAAACGCCCGCGCAATTCCTCAAGGCGCTTGTCATTGTCCCGCTTGATCTGTTTGGCGAGGACATGGGTGGGATCGACAGCCAGGACCCGCTTCAACCGGGCATCAGCCTCCCGGTAGTCACCGGCCTTGATGGAACGGTTGGCGAGCTCGAGGTACACCGCAGTGAATCCCTGTGCTGCGACATCGCGCTCAGACTCAACGGAGGCACCCAACTGCTCGACGAGGGTCCAGGCGGACTCGTAAGCCTTGGCAGCCGCACCCAGGTCCTTCTGGCTGGCGGAAAGTTGGGCCGATTCGATGTGCTTCCGGAGGAGAATGGTCTTCTCCTGACGCCGGATGGCTTCCTCTTCGGCGATCTGGCCGGGAGTTTGGCTCATCACCCCTTGGGCGGAGGCGCACACAAGCAGCACGCTAAGCAGACGGGACGCGTTGGTCATGGGTATCTTGACGGTTGAGACTGAAAGACTTGAGAGCAACTACTGGGCCGGGCTGGCGGCAATGGTGGTGCGTACTTGGTTCGGGGCGGACACTACAAGTTCGTCTTTTCCAATGGCAACAATCTTGTAGGTCACTCCGGCAAGAACGAGGGAATCATCCACACGCTTGGCAGGGAAGTCCCTGCCTTCCGAGCGGAGATCGGCCGAATGGCCGAAAGCTTTTTTGAAATCCTTGTCAGGACCGACCACGAACCGCTCCCGGCTGTCAATCAGTTCACACACAAGCTCGGTCGGGGCGCTCCTCGGCCCACGCACCTCGATCAACTGGATTCCGCGATCCTTGGCACCCTGGGTCAACGAGAAGGTCTGCAATCTCCTTTGGCTGGGTTGCTTCTCGTACTCCTTGGTCATGGAGAACTGGTACCGGGGTTCTTCTTCGGTGCCGGCCACTCCCTTGTAGGCAATCACCAGATTCAGGGGAGTCACCCGGGTGATCGTCAAACCTGCCAGACCAGCCCGACCCGGCTTGCGTCTGAGTCCATCACCACTCTTGTCCCAGGTTCCTGGATTGAAAGTGTTATGGTCTCCATCCAGCGAGAATTGAATCCTTGCAGCGAGCCGATTGACCACAGCCTGGTTGGTGGAGAGGTCGACTGGCTTGAGGGGCGCACCCTTGGTGGTCGTTCTCTGCTGCAGTTGATCCGCGAGCATCTGCTTCACGTTGCCCACTTCAACCACCAAAAGGAAGGCAGCCACCGCAACCGCGAGAAGCACGACACTGAGGACCAGCTTCTCGTAGTGTTTCTTGATGAAATCCATGATAGAGGGCTTGGGGTGACAGTCACTGCTTCCTGGCAGCAGGAGCTGGAGGAAGCTTGACTACGTCGAGATTGATGGTCACCCGGAGGGGTTTGTCATCCAGAGGGGCTTCGCCCGGCTTAGGTGCCGTGGCCGCTGGTGCAGTGATTCCATAACGCGAGGCCATTCCTGGACCCATTCCGTACCGGCTTGCGAGGCCCGGTGCCATGCCAGGCATGGCACCCAGACCCGCTGCCGCACCATCGGCGGCGGCTCGCTCGACATTGATTGACTTCACGATGTAGAGGGGGTCCGAGTTGACGAATCCAGCCAGTACACCAGCCAGTTCCGCGCTGAAGCACTTGAAGATGACCTGATAGGGAAACACCGCAGCACTCGTCACCGAATTGGTGGTCACCTTCTTGGTCAGGTAGTTCTCGACGGGCGAAACATCGTTGGTCGAGGTCGGCGTCCGTCGGATCGACTCCAACCCGAGGATCTTGGAATCAAACAGGACCCGGCAGATGTCCTGGATATCCAGCAACTGGGCGGTAAGGGGCACCAGCGACTTCTGGGAAAACTCCAACTGCTTGCGTTGTTGATCAAAGGTGAACGCATATTTGCCATCGACCGGCTTGGGAATGTTGACCCCGCTTGCCGCAGCGTGCTTTTCCAGGGCGTCCACCGTCATGTCGAGCAGGTTCTTGAAGGCGGCGTCATCCATGTCCTCGGGCAAGACGGGAGTACCGAACTGTGAACGGAGGCCTTCCTGAAACTTGGCCAATCTGGCTTGCTCAGCCTGGGCGGCGGCGATGTTTTCCTTGCTGGGGAAGGGCTTACGTTCCAGCAGTTCGCCGTACTCCGCGTTTTTCGCGTTCAACTCCTCATCGGCGGCCTGTGCGGCGGCCATGTTGGAGAGGAGGTAGAAAAAGACCCCGAAGCCCAGCAGGGCCACCGCGACGGCCAAGCCGACCACGAACAAAAGGTTTCGCTTGATCCAAGGCATATCAGAGCTTCATGGGGCGCTTCAACTTGACCTTCATCGGGAAGGAGAACGTGGTGTCCTCCTCCTTCAGGTCGCCGTCAAAGCGAGTCTCGTTGGGATCGAATATCGGGCTGTTCTTCAGCTGGTTCTGCACTTCGAAGACCAACTCATTGTTGGCCCCGGTCTTGACCCGGGACAGGTTTACCGCCCGGAGAGTCATGCTGAGCGAGGAGATCTCATTGGTCGAGTTCGCAGGCGAAGACTTTTTGGTGACGACACCTTCCCCGCCGCCCTCACCCCCGCCCTCACCTGTGGGACCCCGGGGAACCAGTCCGTACCGCTTCATGAGGACCGGATCCATCATGTAAGAAGGTTGGCTTGGAGCTTCTTCAGCCGGCGCCTGAGCCACGGCCTGCGTGACTTCAGCGCTCAGGAAGGTGTCGATCCAGACGCCCACGGTACCGGGTGCTGAGCCCAATCTCTGTCGCTGGGCTTCCTCAGCGGTGGCCAGGACCCGACGCAATTCGGAGAAGATGTCCCCCCATTGGGTCTGATCTTCCAGCCAGGTGACCAGTTGCTCGGTCTGCTTGATGGAATTCTCGAGCGCCGCCTGTTCCCGCTGAAGTCCTTCAGCCGGAATCCGGAGCTTGTCGACTTCGCTGGTGATCTTTTCCAGACCCTCGCGCCGCGCAGCCTCGACGCGGGAGTAAAACCATCCGTAGGCGAAGACCCCCACCACCAGCGCATAGGCAGCCGCCAGAAGGTAAGGCTTCTTGGAATTGAACTCCTGCCGGGTCCGGGACGACTTCGGCATCAGATTGAGTTCCAGCGGGCATTGCACCACGCCGCGGAGCCCCAACCCGACCACTTCACCAAAACACTGAGCCACCCGCTCAAGCGCCTCGACATCCACCCCGGCATCAATCTCGACGTTGCGGAAGGGATTGAAGATGTCGACGGGCAGATTGAGTTTCTCGGTAAAGAACTCGGCGGAATAGGGAAGG
This sequence comes from uncultured Akkermansia sp., assembly GCA_964509045.1. Lineage (GTDB taxonomy): Bacteria > Verrucomicrobiota > Verrucomicrobiia > Limisphaerales > UBA9464 > UBA6176. The sequence continues at coordinate 8,076 of CAZDYB010000078.1, read as the reverse complement.
ATGGAGCCACCGCCGCAGAGGAACACCCGGACCGGGGCATTTCCACCCTGCTGGGTGCGATAGAACTGGATGGTCTGGTTGACCTGGAGATGGAGACGGGTGAGGACGTTGCGAGCCACCTTGGAAACCGCTGCAACCCTTGGGTTGTCGGGCTCTTCATAAGCACCCCCGAGACTGACAAAACCATCGGCGATCTTGATCTTCTCAGCTTCAGCAAACGGCAACTTGGATTCGGCAGCGAACTCCTGGGTGATGGAATTGGCCCCGACCGGGACTGATCGCGCATAGACCCGATTCTTTTCCAGCAGGATTACATTGCTGGTCTTCGCACCGACATCGATCAGCAGGTTGCACCCGTCCTGATCCGCGTAGTTGTAGCGAAAGGCGTTGCAGAGGGCTGCAACCGAGGCGTCGACCACGTCCATCCGGAGCCCTGCCGCCTCCCCGATGCCAAACAGTTTCTCGACGACATCCGACTTGACGGCAACCAGCAGCACTTCGAGTTCACCGCCCGGGGCGTTTCCGAGGATCTGGTAATCCCAAGCCGTCTCAGCGAGCGGAAACGGGACATTCTGTTGGGCCTCGTACTGGATGATCTGGGTGACCTTGGAGGCGTCGACCGGCGGGAGCTTGACGAACTTGGAGAAAACCTGAAATCCGGGGGCTGAGAGGCTTGCCTGGCGCGCTACGAAGCCACCCTCAACCAAAAGTTCGCCCAGGGCCTTCTTGACGACATTCTCCCGGGCAGCCTCCTGGGATCCGGCCAGCCCCAGGGAGCGCGTGCCGAACCGGAGGAGTTTGAGACCCCCGTCTGCGGACGGCTCAAACTCCGCAATCTTGAGGCTGCCTGCCCCAAAATCGATACTCAGGAATGACTTCGATTTTAACATATGCGCGCGTTGTTCACGCGACCCCCTCTAAAAAAAACATCCTGCGGAATCCCGCAGGCGGGTTTTTCGGAGAAGCTCGGCGGGTGACTAAAGAAAGCAGGGAGAAGGGTCAAACCAAAAACCTGTTGGACATGGATTTGTGATCGGATCGTCGACCATTCCGGGCATGAATACCCAATTCGTCGGCTGAAACCTCCCGAAGGTCCTCCACCAGCCAATCGGGTCCGCTCGCGGCCAATTCCTGGATCGGAATGCCTCCCGTCGCCACCGCAAGACATCGGGCTCCAATCGCCCGTGCGCACGCAACATCCCGCGGCGTATCGCCCACAACCAGGATGTCCGTTCCCCCGATCTCCTCCCCGATCCGCCTCTCCACCCGGGCCCGTGCCACCGCGGCAATCCGGTCGCGATCCTCGTGATCGTCCCCGAATCCCCCGATCTCGAACTCTTCCCAAAGCCCGTGGGCCCGCAGCTTCAATTCGGCTCCCAACCGCACATTTCCCGTCAGCAATCCCAGCACGGGATTCGATCCAAGTTGCCGGCATTGCTGGATGAAGCCGGCAACCCCGGGACAACGCTCTCCCGGATGATCCGCCAACAGTTCCGCCAGCAGGAAAAGGTAGGTGTCGAGGAAAAGACTCCGATTCGCCTCCGTGACAGGCAACCGGTGACGGACCAGGAACTCGTTCACCAACGACGTGTCCGTGCGTCCATGAAACACCAGGCCGTCCGTGCCCCCCTTGAGCCCGAAGACCAGTTCGGATGTCCGCGCAAACGCCCGGATTCCAGCTCCCCCGGTCCGGATCAATGTCCCATCGATATCGAAAAGTACGGCCCTCATCCGTTGTCCCGCCACCATGCCCCCCCCTCCCGGCGCGGGCAATGCCAGCGTCCATCCCATTCCCGGACCGGGCCGGCCGCCTGATCTGACCTGATGGATTCCTGAGCTTCATGGCGTGGATCTACCGCGTCGGACACCGCCACTGAAACCCTCATCCCGCAGTGTCCGTCGAAACCGTTCCGGCGTCGTTTCAGCGCGTGGTTGGACAAGGCCATCCCCGAACCGTTACGCTCCGATCCACCTCATCATGTCCAATGTTGCCAATCCTTCCCATCGTCGCCTCCCGGAACTGGGCCTGATGGTGGTGGTGTTGGTACTTGGGCTTCTGTTGGGGGTCGGGGGTGGAAGCGTGGAACGACCTCGGTTCGAGACCGGGCCGGATGGAACACGGCAGCGCGTGCGGTTCATGAGTCCGGAAGGGGAATGGGTGCCAGCCACCGAACGGGTGAACAAGTTCTTCAATGCCCAGAGCCTCGCCCAGCTTTCAAAGGACACCTCCTTCATCGCCGTCATGGCCATCGGCATGACCTTCGTCATCATCGCCGGCCAGATCGATCTCTCCATTGGATCCGCCTACGCCTTGAGCAGCGTGCTGGCGGCCCTGCTGCTCAATCGGTTCGGTCCGGATGGCGCCGGATCCGGGTCTCCGGTGACCGGCACCCTTCTCGGTGCCGCAGTATGCCTTGCGGTGGGCACCCTGTGCGGGTTGCTGAACGGCGGGATGGTCACTTCCCTCCGGGTACACCCCTTCATCATCACCCTGGGCACCATGGCCATCTTTCGCGGCATCGCCTTCGTCGCGACCCAGGGTCAATCCGTGGGATCCTTCCCTGCGCCCCTGCGCGATTGGGTGGGTTGGCGGACGACATCCGGACTGAGCCTGGTTCCCCTGGTGGTGACGGTGATGGTGGTGGTGGCGGGCGGGATTTACCTTTCCCGATTCGGGGGCGGTCGACGGATCTACGCGGTGGGTGGCAATGAATTGGCCAGCCGGTTCAGCGGGATCCGGGTGGGTCGTGTGAAGCTGTGGGTGTTTGTGGTCTCGGGCCTGACGGCAGGAATCGCTGCACTGTTGAACCTCGGTTATTACGGCGCCGCATCGAGCGGGGATGGCCAGGGATACGAACTCAACGTGATCGCCGCCGCGGTGGTGGGCGGGGCGAGCCTGACCGGGGGCCGGGGTTCCGCATTGGGCGCCCTGCTGGGTGCGCTGATCATCCAGATGATCACCAGCGGCATCGTCATCCTCGGCATCGATCAGAACTACTCCCAGATCATCATCGGCAGCGTCGTGGTGGTGGCGGTGCTCCTCGATCAGTTCAACAACTGGTGGCGGCAACGTCGCCTGCTGAAATCGGCAACCACTCTCCGGTAGGACACGGGTTCTCCCCATCCGCGTCCGCCCCTTGCCCGGGAAACCGTCTTGCATCCCCGTGCGCTCCTCCGCAGGATATCGCCGTTACCCCTGCGCTTCATCACATGAAGAACTCTCCTATGCGAACGCTGCACCTTCCCGGCATGAGCCGACCCCGGAAGCCTTCAGGATTCACCCTGATCGAGCTTCTGGTCGTCATCGCCATCATTGCCATTCTTGCCGGGATGCTCCTTCCCGCGCTGGCCAAGGCCAAGTCCAAGGCCCAGGGCATCCTCTGCATGAGCAATACCAAGCAACTGCAGCTTGCCGTCCAGATGTACACCGGCGACAACCGCGATCTCTTTCCCATGGTCACCCACGGCGGCTCTGCGCAATCCGGCGCGGTCATCAATGAGTGGGCTGCTGGTTCAGAGCGCCCCTGGGTCACCGGTTGGCTCACCTGGGATACCAGCCCGCACAACACCAATCAGCTTTTCCTGACCGATCCCCGCCGGGCCGTTCTCGCGAAGTACTCCGCCCAGTCCGCAAAGATCTACAAGTGCCCCGCGGACATCCTCCTGAACCCGGCCCAAAAGCGCCTCGGCTGGCGTGAACGCGTCCGTTCAATCTCCGCCAACGGTGCCATCGGCGGCGGCAACAAGACGGCGGGGGATGGTCTCCTCCAGGCCGAGAAGCTGTTCGTCAAGACCACCGATGTGGATCGTCCAGCCCCTTCGGATCTCTGGATGTTCATTGATGAGAATCCGGATTCCATCAATGACGGCGCCTTCTTCAATGCCCAAAGGGATCGTCGGTGGATCGACATGCCGGCCAATTACCACAACGGGGCCGGCGGCCTGTCCTTCGTGGACGGTCATTCTGAAATCAAGGCCTGGCGTTCCACCGTGCGTCTCGAAAAGCCCAACTTCTCCTACACCCCACCTGCGGTTCCCGCTCGTGACCATGACTGGGGATGGTTGCTGGACCGCACCTCGTTCAATCCTCAGGCAACCCGCTGATTTCCGCGGATATCCCCCGGAACCCGGCTTTCAAACCCGCGCCCTACGGCGCGGGTTTTTTGTTTCCCGATGTCTTTCGCCTTCACCAGATCCCGGCGGGCCGACTGACGCGGAGCCCCGTGGGGTCCTCGACACCGTTGAAACTCAGGAGTCCGCCGACATTCCTCACACCCCGACACGGGTCATTGGTGATCAGGACATTCCCATCCAGGTCGAGGTAATCGGTCAGGGCGGCCAGGTGGGCGGCGGCGGAGATCAGGACCGAGGATTCGATCATGCAACCCAGCATGGTTTGTAATCCCTGCGCCCGGGCGGCTTCCAGCGCCTGTTTGCCGCGACTGACACCACCGGTCTTCACCAACTTGACGTTCACCCCGTGGACACACTGGGCGCAGCGCTCGGCATCGGAGTGATGTTGGTACAACTCGTCCCCGATCAGCGGCAGGGGTGAACGCTCCTTCAGCCAGGCCCAATCGGCCGTGGGCAACTCCGGTGGCATCGGCTGCTCCACAAACTCCACCCCTCCATCCGCTGCCAACCATTCGATGTTCCTCAAGGCCTCCTCCTTTGTCTTCCATCCGGCATTGGCATCGACCCGGATGCGTCGGCCCGGCGCAGCACCACGGACCGCGGCAAAGTTCGCGCGGTCATTTGGACTACCCAGCTTCATCTTGAGGACGGGGTAACTGGCCGCCTCCGTCGTTTTCCGGGCCATCATCTCCGGGGAATCGATCCCGATGGTGAAGGACGAGAGGTGTCGACCTTCAGCAAAGGTGCCCAGACCAAGAAACTCACAGAGCGGCAACCCCGCGGACCGCGCGGCTCCGTCCAGCAGCGCGATATCGAGCGCGCACTTGGCCGGATAACGTCCCGCTGCCAATCCCTCCACATACGCCATGCTTCCCTCCACGTCATCGAACGACAGCCGGGAAGGATCCACCATCGCCAGAAACGCGGCGACCGTCTCATGTGACTCCCGATACTGACTCGAAGGCGAGGCCTCACCGATCCCGGTACGGCCCTGGGCATCGCTGAGTTCGACAAAGACCACGGGATACACGCTCTTGCCGCCCCCCCGGGCAACGTCGGTGGCAATGGCCCAGTGATGTTTCAGCGCGAGATCGAATCGGCGGAACCGCATCTGCATCGGGTGAAGCTAGGGGACTCCGTCGACCCGCTGCGAGTCTGGAGGTGCCGAAGGCTCGAGCCGGGGCGGGTCCGACCGGCCGGATCAGAGGGGTCGACCGGTCAACCGTTCAAACGCCTCCAGGTACTTGGCCTGCGTCCGTTCCACGACTTCCGGGGGCAAGGCAGGAGCCGGGGGCGTCTTGTCCCAATCCAGGGTCTCGAGGTAATCGCGGACGAACTGCTTGTCGTAACTGGGCTGGCTGCGACCCGGTTCATAGCCCTGGGCAGGCCAGAATCGGGACGAGTCCGGGGTCAACACCTCGTCGATCAACACCAGTTTCCCCTCGTGGATCCCGAACTCGAACTTGGTGTCGGCGATGACGATCCCCCGTTTCCACGCGTAATCGCGGGCGTAACGGTAGAAGCGGAGACTCAGTTCCCTCGCCTGCTCGGCCCAATCGCCACCGGTCAACTCGCAGGCCTTGTCGAACGGGATGTTCTCGTCATGACCGGTCTCGGCCTTGGTGGCGGGGGTGAAGATGGGTTCGGGCAATTCCGACGCCTCGCTGAGACCGGGGGGAAGCGGGATCCCGCAGACCGTTCCGCGGGCCTGGTATTCCTTCCAACCGGAACCGGCGAGGTACCCGCGCACGACGCATTCGATGGGCAATGGCCGGGCCTTGCAGACGATCATGCTGCGGCGTGCCAGTTGGGCCGTGAACGGTTTAAGGATCTCCGGCAGCGGATCTTCCGGCCGGGCCAACCGATGGTTCGGCATCCAGATCTCGGAACGATCAAACCAGAAATGCGAAATCTGGGTCAGCACCTCCCCTTTCCTCGGGATCCCATTCGGCATGATGCAATCGAAAGCCGAGATCCGATCCGTGGCGACGAACAGGAGCCGGTCACCCAGATCAAACACCTCCCGTACCTTCCCCGATTTCACCTTCGGGATACCGGGCAACTCGAGGGACAACAACGGAACCGTGAACATTCGGGAAGAGCGTGCGCGAGGCGGGTTCCCGGAGGAAGGGGATTTCCAAAACGGCGTCCGGCAGGGCACGTCCTGACACCGTCCCCCCGGCAGGGAACCCGATGAAGGGGAGCAACGCCGAGTGTCGCCGCCCCAATCCGGTGCGGCCTTCCCATAACGAAAAGGGAGGGTGCCCGTGAGCACCCTCCCTGCGCAGGATCCGAAACTGGCCAACGCTGACTGGCGTCGACTTCCGATTACGGCCGTCGCAGACGGTACCACTGCTGGTCGGCCGACGGGGTGATGAGGGCAGAATTGCCCGTCACACCGGGTACCGGCAGCCATTCGCCGCTGCCCAAGGCACCGCGGGCTTCCAGTACAAACCCAGCGGCGTCCTCGCCCCAGCCCAACCGCAGGTTGCCGCCCTCCAGAGCCACACTGATGGTCGGCGCCTCGGCAACCGTTGCCGGAATCGAGTACAACCCGAGGTTGTCGATCCCGAAATACCAACTGTCGGTGCCGGCATGGAGGAACCGGAACCGAACCCGGGCCTGTCCATCGGCTGCGGGCAGGCGCCGCAGTTCAAACCGTTTCGATTCCGTCGGATTGTCATCAACCCGTCCCTCGATGAAAGGCGCCATGGCGGGAGTGATGGGGCTATTGAGGAACGCTCCGTAGAATCCGCCAACCGGGATCCCGAATTCATCGGAATACAGGGCGATGTCGCCCCGTTCAAAAAAGAGGGTCTGTTCGACGTCGGTTTCGCCCGATTCCGTCGTGATGATGTCACGCTGATCAATCAGGATCATCACCGGCATCCAGTTGGTTCCACCATCCGTCGAGTATTCCACGGCGGCGATGCTGTCCTGGTTCTGTTCCCAGAGGCTGTGGAAGCCGACATGGACGTCGGCGCGGCCGGTGAGGTCATAATCCGAAGTTTCCACCCAGAGAACCTGGCTGGCACCATTCCTATAGCCTGAATTACCGAAGAGCATGCGCCCGGTGGCGAGTTCGGTGACGGGCTGGCTGTTGATCACCACCCAAGGGCTGACCCGGAGGACACGTTGATAGTCGCTCGCCCAGCTGGCGGGGTTCTCGGGATTGCTATAGGTGACGAAGGTTCCCTTGAAGCGATCCACATTGACGGTGGTCCAGCCGGCATAGGACGCGCTGTTGAGATCGCCGAAGTCGAGCTCCGGATTCTGCACTTCGGTATAGGTGGTTCCAACCCAGCCGGCAGGCAGCCCACCCTCTTCCACCTGGTCAAACGTCTCCAGGTAGATGGGCGCCGGCAGGATCAGGTTTGTATAGGAACCAATCGTGTACTGGATCTCGTTGGTGATCGCGAGCCCGGTGGTATTCGCTGCCACAAGCCGAAACGTGTGGGTCGAGCCGGGAGCCAGCAAAGTATCGCCAACATAATTCACCACGGTCTGATCCGACTGCACATCCACCGTCGGTGTCACAGCACCCCCATCGAACTGAAGCTGAATCCCCTCCGCCAGGACCTGCCCGCTTCCGGGCAACACCGTGGCGGTCAACCGAGCCGTCGGAGTCCCGTTCACCGCACCGGCAGCTGGGGTTGAGCTGATCAGTCGCGGCTCGGTATTCGCAGGAGCTGCCACCCGGACCGGCTCACTCGCCAGCACCGTATAACCATCATCCAACAACAGGTATGCAGTATACCTGCCCGCAGCGGCCAGCCCACCACCAAACGTCACGGAACCATTGGCGACGCCGGTCGTTCCCGCTGTTGTGTCGTCGACATATTTCCAGAGGGTTGAACCGACTGAACCCGGGATCACACCCTCGGGATAGATCGCCACCCAATCCTTTGCCATGGCAGGCCCGTTGGTGAAGGTCAGTGTGAT
>CAZDYB010000077.1:5993-12367 GCA_964509045.1 uncultured Akkermansia sp. | reverse complement strand
CCCTGTTTTCGTCGAAGGATGGAGAGTCGGTGTAGGAGTCGATGCTCAAGGGGGGGGCTTCCGGAGCGTTGTCGTCGGCCTTGATGGGGGGGTTCGGGAAGATGCTGGGAGGGATGATCAAGGCGGATGATAGCGATGCCTTGGGGAAGCAGTTGGCGGCGAAGTTTGCGATTCCTGCCGCGGTCGCGGCTCCGTCGATGGCGGAGAAATTCCTGTTCCCGCCGCCTGCACCCGCCGGGGTGCCGGTGTGCCGTGGGATGCTGAGTCCAGGTCCGGCTGTGTTCGTCGAGTCATTGCCGATGGGACTGGTGGGTGGTCAGGTGCTGGACGTGGTCCCGTCGATCTATCTCCCGCCCGGAGCCCCGAAGGTGCTGGCGGGAGGCATCCCCATGGCGGTTTCGACCGGGCAGGTGCTTCCCCAGGCGCCACCGGGACCACCGACATCTGCCACCCCGATGATCCATGCGCGGACGGTCACCTGGGCGGCTCCGGCAGCGCCCAAGTTCACCCGTGCGGACGGGAAGGTGCTGGAGAACGGTGACACCGACTTCCCGTTGAATGAGGCTCCGATGAGCCATCCCTTGCCCGAGGGAATGGCCGATGCGTTGCGGGACCAGATCAGCGGAGCGGATATCCAGGACTATCTCCAGCAGGTGGGGTTTCCAGCCGACCTGGCTGCGGAGTTCAATCTGGACGACCCGCAGGGACGATTGGATTTCTTCAGCAGGTATGGTCCGGCCCACTACTGGAACGATGCCTTGGGATGGTCGGCCAGCCTGAACGAGTATTTTGCACCGAAGGGTTTCCTGGGCGGATTGCTGAACCGTTCTGCACTGGCGCTCCAGGGTTTTGGAAAGTGGAGCGGGCTCTTCGAATTGGGTTCTCCGGCGTGGCCGGGTGCCGGAACCGGGTCCATGTGGTATGCGCCGGATCGGATCGGCAGTTTCAGCATCAGCCGACTCTTCATTGAGCATGATGCCGACTATGGGCATCGCAGCCTCATCCGGGCCGAGGGAACGGCGCTGCTGAACGCATTGCGTCAGAATCCGAATGTGGTGGGATTGGTGTATGGCACGGGAGCCGTCATTGCGACCACGTTGAACGGCTTGACCGATCCCGAGATTTACCGGCCGTTCTAGGCCAGCCACCCGACATGCCATCATCCTTGCTGGAAACTTGGGTTGAGCAGGTGGTTCACCGCCGTGAAATGCCCGAACTGCGGGCGGTGCGGGTCAACGTGGGAAATGTGGCGGTTCAGACGTTGCTGCCCCGGCAAATGGTGCGGAACGCCCGGGTGGAGGCGGGGGTCGATGCCGTGAAATGGTGGGCTGAGGATGATGAGGTCCGGTCCCGGGTGGAGTTGCGGGTGGTCCCGATGCCGTATGAGTTTTCGGTTTCGGACTATCTGGATGCCTGGGCTTCCCGACTCGCGTGGGAGCGTCTGGACCGGGCACCTGACCCTGGTGAAGGAGTCCGTGAGGCTTGGGACCTATACCGGACAGCGGCGGGCAGGATCCGTCAGGTGCGCGTCTTTCGGAACGGGCACGCCCTGCACGTGCTGGGTTTCGAGCATGTCGAAGGCGATCGTGTAGCATCGGAGCATGCCACCTTGGCGATGATGGGTTTCCAGTCGTCGGGTTCAGACGATCCGCCTGATGTCAAAGCCCTGGAGCATCGGTGGGCATCGGGCAAATGGGGTTATTCCGCAGTGTTGGCATTGCGCCATGTTTCGCCGGCAACGGATGAACCGGAGGTGGCGGCATTGCGGTCGGGGGGACTGGACGATGGCCAGGCATCGGGGGCCGCGTGGCGACTGGACAATGCCGGAGCCTGGACAGGATTTGTGATGGCGACGCTGGAGCCTCAGGCAGGGCTGTCGGCGGAGGATTGGATTGATCGGTCAGTACAGGCGACATCCGGCCTGTGCGATCTGCTCGAGGGATCGGTCATCCAATCGTCCCCGGCGAGTTCACCGTTCCGGGTGGCCTGGTATCAGGCTCCCGGGCGGTTCCGGGGGCAACCCGTCTGGTGCGCGTGGCTGGCGCGAGTTCGTGATGGATTGGTGTTCCGGGCCGGGATGTTTTCGCCGGCATTGATGACGGACCCGGTCCTGTGGACGGCCAATCTGTGGATCTGGCAGCGTCTGTGTGCGGGGACGTTTGTGGAACCCCCCGAAGTGGTTGCTGCGCGGTTGGAACGGGAGTCGGCCCTGGGCCAGCCCGAACCCGGGGAAGGACAGACCCAGTTCCTCAGACGACTGGGCGAGGGTGACACCCTGCGGTTTCGTCGTCCGGGACCGTCCGGCCCGGCTGCACGCCCCAGGCCTGAACCGGGCCAGACGTCCCGATTCCAGCGACCGCCCCTGCGACCCATGGATCCCTATCCGGCGGTGGAACCGGATCAGGGAACACAGATCGAACGGTTCCGGCGTCCCGGGCGATCGGAGTCGCCTGATGGAGAATGAATGCCCGGGGACGGCGTTGATGGCGGGGAAGAAGACACGGCAGCAGGGGAGCGGCTGATGCCTGGATTTCCGGTCAGTGTGGGAAGGGAATGTCGACATCCAGGAGTTGGTCCGAATCCCACCCCTTGGGCTGGAGGGTCAGCGTAAAGCTGCCTGGGATAGGTTCATCGGGACTTGCCAACCCTTTGATGCCCCCCGCAGCAAATGGATGCGGTGGGTGCTCTGAGTGGGGCATGAGACGTTGTTGAAGCCAGTCATTGAGGCATTCATGCCATTCCTGAGCGGTGGAGAGTCGCCCCCTCATGTTAATGGCGAAGGCTCTCAGTTCGCGGGCGATCTCCAGTGTGGGCAACCAAAGTCGAAGCCGATTGGCCGGCGTCCGGATACGGGTACTGGGCTCGGCGTCCGGATGGTATGCCGTGAATGCTTCATGAAGGTACGCGATGGGGGCAGGGTCCCCGGGCAATCCTGGAAATCCGTAGGAAATGAGCGCCATCAGTCCGGCCCGCTCCATTTGGAAGCCAGTCCTTTCGGACACCGGGATTTCGGTCGGTCCCAGCAGGCGGATGCCACCGTCTGGTTCGGGAATGCGATGGGTTGGGATGTCCGAAATGCGTCCTCCGGACCCGATGCCGACGATGCGAGAGGTGTCACCGGATTCGTTGAAGGCGCGGACGATGTTGCCGGCAACGGCAAAAGCGGCGCCCGCCCAAGGACGGTGGGAAGCCTGGTCAGCCTGGATCACTTCTTCATGGGGGAATGCGTTTACCGGGTTTGTCCTGGTGCCGTACGGAAGGCGGGCCAGGAATCCCGGTGCTGCGAGTCCGACGAACCGGGCTCCTTTGGAGGCCCGAAAATCTCTCCACGCTTGCGATGTTGCCGACGGGTTCATTTCTGAACCTGACGCCTTGAGGAACCAGTCCGACCAGGATTCGAAACCTGCGATGGACGAACAGCCGGACGCCACGATCGGAGTCAAAGCCTCGGTGGCAGATCGCGCCAAACAGGCAAGGACGTCGACGTCGTCCTTGGTGGATCCGACGGAATGTCCCAGGACGAGCAGGGAAAATGGTGCTGGAGGATCCTGGATCCATGGTTTGATCGCGATCCGGTGGTGCAGAGAGCCTGGCATTTCCGGTCTTCTGGAGGCTTCGGATGCCAGCTCGGACCTGGCCACATCCAGAACGAGAATCCGCACTCCGGTATCGGTTCCGTCCGCTCGGACCAGGTGGTCCAGTCCGCGCCATGACGCTTCCAGTTCGATGAAATCCGGGTGATGCAGGATGGCATCGACTTGTCGGGCAATCCGGGTCTTCATCTCGCCGGTGAGCACGGCGAGGCCTCGGCCTCCCATCAAGGCTTGGAGTGGTTGAAGTTGGCTGCGGGTGTCGTTGAGTTCCCTGAGTGCATCCTTCAATTCTGGGACCTGGTCGATCAGCCGATCTGGTTCCAGATCCGCAAGACATCGTGGTCTCAGCTTGATTTGGAGTTGCCGCCTGAAATCAAAGTGACGGCCCAAGTGGTGCCGGACATAAAATTCCAATCTGGCTTCGCAGGCGGCAAGTACTGAGTCGACGCATCCGCCCTTGACCTCGAGGAAGGGACGTTCACCGAGCGGTGTGAGGTGATTCCGGGAATTGCCCGAGAGGTTTGAAAGGACGCCGATGACAAATTGGGGTCTGACCGCAGACAAGCCCGGTCGGGATCGCGGACGATCACCATCACTTCCCGGCTCAAGCAGGCATGACGACATAGGATGCGGGGTCGCGGATTCGTCGGGAAGGGTAGGCAGGGCCGACAGACCGATCCAAGAAGCGCTTTTCGTGATCCAGCAGGTCCCCGGGAGCACCGGGGCGTGGTTGGTGAAGTGTGACGCTTGGGATCAAGGAGTTTTGCTGGATTTGGTCTGCTTACCATAGCAGCCCAGCAGTGATCTGATCCGGGACAATTTGCCCGACGACTTGACATCGAATGTCGATGCGGCCGTTGTGATGCCGGTGAGTCGACCGTATCCATTCGTTGGGGGATCCGTTGCGGGGCAGGTCGGGCTGGTGTCGGGCCGTGATTCCGGGCATTCGGCCTTGATGGAGGCGGTGGATGCGCATCCTGAGGTGGCGGGAGCGGGGATCATGCTGGTGGATGAATGGGGTATCCGGACGGAGGTGCGGGGAGGGCCGCGTCGGTTGTGGGTGTGGATTGTCCCGGGGAGTCCGGGGGGAAGGGAGTCCGGCATGGGTGAAGACGATGAGTCGGGGGTGCTGGGGTTCCTGTCGCGTTGGTCGGGGCCGATCCTGAACTGTGGTTCGGCGGGGGCGGCGTGGTTGGCGATCGGGATGACGAAGGGGGTGGCGTCGGTGGCGGTCGGGGCCTTGGCCGTGAACTCGACCGCCCTGTGTGTCTCGAGCGTGGGGAAGACCCATTACCGGGACGAGGTCCGAAGGTTGGAGTTGGAGACCGGCGTGGCGGCGGGGAGTTATCAGGCGTGGTTGAAGGCGGAGTATTTCCTCGAGTTGGTGGACCTGTGCAGTGGGTTGAAGGGGGTGGTGAAGCTGTTCCGGCATTTCCGGCATCTGGGCAAGCTGCCGGAACTGGAGAAGGCGTTGTCAGCCCGAAGGTTTGCATCGAGGCAACTGACCCGGTTGGAGTTGCTGGATCTGATTGCGGGGATTGATCCGCATCAGGCCGCGTTGCTGCGGAACAGTTCCATCAAGCGTGTGGCCCGCGGAAAGATCGTGAAGCTTGGAAACAGTGTCGTGGGGCGGGTTCGCACCCTGGATCTTCCGGAGCACCGCCGGGCCGCAATCGTCGAAGCCGTGGGTGGGGTGCTTTCCGGGGGTGGTTGGGTGGCGGGCAGGTTCCAGTCTTCAGCTGCGCCCTCGAGTGGTCCGGGCCTGCGGGGGCAGTGGAACATCTGGGTGCTGGAGCAGACGCCGTAGGGCCTTGGTTTCGGTTGCTGCGGGGGCGTGCTCCGGGAGAGCGTCGTGGGGTGAACCCGGAGTCGAATCAACCTGAGGGGGAGATCGGTGGATCATCCTGTTCGGACTATGACGTGGTGGATTACCCCACGGGTTGCCATGCGCAGACGCATCCGTCGCGGATGGCGGCGGTGGGGATGTTGTGGGGGATGGAGCCGGAGTCGGTGCGCCACGCGCGGATCCTGGAGTTGGGATGTGGGGATGGATCGAACCTGATCGCGTTGGCCCATCATTTTCCGGAGTGCCAATGCCTGGGCGTGGACCTGGCGCGACGCCCTGTGGAAGCGGGGCGACGGATGGTGTCGGAGTTGGGGTTGAAGAACGTGCGGTTGGAGTGGGGGGACCTGACGGAGTTGAGCGGGGCACCGGGGACGGTGGATTACCTGGTGGCGCACGGGGTCTATTCGTGGGTGCCGGAACGGGTACGGGAAGCGGTGTTGTCCTTGTGCGGCCGGATGCTTTCCGAGCGGGGGATGGCCTTCATCAGTTTCAACGCACTGCCGGGGTCGCATCCGAGATTGATGATCCGGGAGATGCTGCTGCGGCATGTGGGTGAACGGGGCAGTGCTGAGGAGCGGATCCGGCAGGGGCGTGCCTTCATCGGCTTGCTGTTGGAGGCTTCGAAGGGGGCGAAGGGATTGCCGGGGGCGATGGTGAAGGAGTACGAACGGTTGTTGGAGGGGCATCCGGGCCAGATGTTCCACGATGAGATGGCGGGCGAGCACCAGGCGTTCTACTTCACCGACTTCATGGAACGGGCATCGGTGCACGGGTTGGAGTACGTGTCGGATGCGGATGTGTTCGAGGAGGGGCTGTCGGGGTTTCCGGAGTCGGTGCAGCGGGTGTTGACGGGGGTGGGGGAGGATCGGATCCGGCTGGGACAGTATCTGGATTACCTGAAACTGAGGCCATTCCGGCAGGCGTTGTTGTGTCGG
>CAZDYB010000077.1:0-5893 GCA_964509045.1 uncultured Akkermansia sp. | reverse complement strand
CGAAGCTGGGTGATTTCCTCCTGCGCTGGTTGGACCAGGGATTGGTGAATGTGTGGAGGGACCTGCCGCAGGTGGCGCGCGGGGTGAGTGGTCGACCGCGTTCGAGTCGGTTGGCGCGATGGCAGGTGGCCAATGGAATTCCAACCACGACGGCGTATCATCAACGGGTGGACATGGGAGACGAGGCGTTGCGTCGGATGATCCTGGGGTTCGATGGAACATCGGAGATCGGGGCGGTGCTGGAGCGGATCCGGGGTGGGCAGGGGTTGGATACGGAACTGGATGTGGAGGGGTTCGAGGAACAGGCGAGGCGTTGCCTGACAGCGATGGCGCGGGTGGGATTGCTGGAGGGTTGAGCCGGGTGGTTGAACGCGGCGGGGGCGGGGATTGGAATCGGGATGGAACAGGGGATCCTTCGGCTTGCCGCGGGGACGTCCCATGGCGCACCTTGTCGGACAGAGCGCGTTGGCCTGGCACGCTGCCCTACCATGGAAGACCCCATTGCAAAACACGCCCGACCCGTTCCCACGTGGCCCATTGCCGTGTCGATCCCTGCGGGTTTGGTGGCCGTGGTCGTGCTGCTCCTCTTCATCGAATCGGCTGCTTCATGGCGGGTGATGGCGGCGGTTCTGGTCCTGGTGGCGGTGGGAGTGCTGCTGGTGGCGGACCGGATTTCCCGGGGTCGGATCCAGGAATTGGCGGATGCGGCGGAGGAGATTGCCCGGACAACGGCGGATGCGCGGGACAACCTGAAGTCGCGGGATGCGGAGATCATGCGGTTGCAGGCGGATGCGAAGCGCAGGACGACTGCGTATGAAAGCGAGCGCGATACATTGGCGGAGCGTCTGGGCAAGGCGACGGCGGAGTTGGCGGAGTCGCGGGCCGCGTTGGATTCGCTTCAATCCGCCGTGGGCCAGTTGAAGGACCAGAACACGACGCTGCAATCGGAACGGGCGGATGCCATCCAGCGCCGTCAGATGCTCCAGGCGCAGTACCAGGAACTGGAGACGGCATCCCGTGAGCTGGGATCTTCGCACACGGAACGGACGGCCCAGTACCGGGCGGCGATGGATTCGGCGGAGCAGGTACGTTCGGAGTTGGAGCGGTTGCGGGCGAGCGAGAGTGGGTTGGAGACGGAGTGCCAGAAGTTGCGGCACCAGGTGGAGCGGTTGGAGTTGGAGCGTCGTTCATTCGATCTGAGGGAGCGGGCCTTGCGGGACGAGGTGGAACTGTTGCGACGCAATGTCGCCGAGGCGATGACCCGGGCGGAATCGGCTTCGGCCCAGCGCGGGTTGCATGAGGAACTGGCGGCGCGGCGTGCGGAACTGGACCGGTTGGCGGATGAGATCGCCCACCTGAGATCCCAACTGGAAATGGCGCGGGAACGGGCTGCGCTGGCGGAGCAATCGCGGGAAGACGCTGCTTCGACGATCCGTCGGTTGGAAGAGCAGGTTGCGGCGTCGGACGCGGTGATCGGTGAATTGCAGGATGAGGTGCGCAATGTATCGACGGAGCCTCGCTCGGACATGGCGAAGCACTTCACGTGGCGCCTGAACTTCTTCGAGAGCGACGAGGTCCGGCTGAGTTTCGTGAATGACGGAGCGGCGGTGGATCTGGTGGAGGTGAGGACGGAGCCGGTGTTGACGTGTGGCTTTGACGGGGCGCGCAGGTTGGAGCGGGGTGGAGATGGGGCGGTGGTGATCCGACCGAACAAGGGGACGAAGGCGCCGGACGATTTTCGGGTGACGATCCGTTATACGTTACGGCCGCAGGAGGCGACCTTCCGGATCCGGCCCTATGCGCCCACCAAGATTGAAAGGTTGTGAAATGGAACGTGAAATGAAGCGGGACGGGAGTCGGAGCCGGGTCTGGGTGTTCGGGTTGCTGATGGCGGTGTCCGGGGTTGGCTTGAACGGTGCCGATCCCGAGTTGGATGCGGCGGCCGAGGAGTTGGCGCGGGTGGGTCGCGAGGTGAGCCGGGGAGGGGCGACGGTTGCGGTGTCGAGACCGGTGACGGGTCCCGTGTCGGGGTCGGGGGCGGCAACGGGGGCGACTGTGGCGCCGGTGGTGGCGGAGTCGTTTCAGGGGGTGTACCTGGGCAAGGTGGGGGATGGTTCCACCGAGGTGGTTGGGCGGTTCAACACGGGCAAGGTGGAATGGATCGAGCCGGGGAAGCGGGCGTGGAATCCGAAGACCACCAATGTCTACGCCTACCAGTTTGCTGCCGGCAAACTCACGGTGACGCGCCCGGGAACGACACCCCTTGTGTATGGGGTCTCCGGGGATCGTCAGGTTCTGATGTGGGAATCCGGAGAACTCAAGGTTCCCGTCAAGCAACTCAAGTTGTCGTCCCCCTGACCTGGACCATTGCGTCGGGTCATCCGTCACAAGCACTGCGCCATGCTGGATCTCAAGCTCTTCACCCTCGTCCCTGTCTTCCCCGGTACGGAAGACCAACCGGCCAGCCTCTGTGTCGTGGTGCGGCACAAGCCGGATCCGGTGGCCGGCTGGTTCGTGCCGGTCCGCCACACGATGGATGCCTCGGTTTACCTGGGAGCGGTGTGTGATGCCCGGTTGCGTCCGCGGCAATGGATCGAGGTCTGGGTCCAGACGGTGGGGGCTCACGGCGGACGTCGTCCGGATCCGTCGCTGAACAATTCGGCACTGGACCAGCGATGGGCGCAGTGGGCGGATGCCCTGATTGAGGAGGCTCCGGAATCGATCCATGGCGGCCCCTGGCAGGAGGTGCATCCGCGTCCGCTGTACTTCATGCCGGAGCAGCGTCGGATGATCCATCCGGCGGAGTTGGGCGCAGGGCAGTTGTGGGAACTGTGCACGGACGACCTGGTGTTGCGTCGGGCGGGGCTCCCCGCCTACGCGGGTACGATCCAACGCCTGTTGCATCTGCCGAATCCGGGTCGCGATCCGGTGTTCCTGACCGCTGATCCGGCATCGACGCCGGTTCCCCGGACCCAGGCGCCTTCGCGGGATCATGGGTTCGACCCGGCCTGGGTGCCGTTCAACCCGGAGGGCGGGTTGATGCTGTTCCGGTCCCTGGAGACGTATTCGCTGCGGCAATTCAAGGCGGTGCTGGAGGGGCATCGCCTGGATGCGGTCAACCTGGAGGCGGATGGACTCCTGCATCCGGATGTGGCGCCCACGTTGCGGTCAACCGGCTATCTGGAGAACGGGCACGGATTGTTGTTTGCGGGCCGGCGCGGATCGGCGGGGCGGGTGCTGGAGGTGTTCCTGCTCAAGACCCTCCTCTTTGCCGAGGTGGTGGAACGGGTCGCGGCCGGAATCAAGGCGGGCAGTGCGCCGTACCTGAACCTTCACGCGAGCGATTTCCGGGTGGGTCTGGACACCGAGGCGCAACGGTTGCCGGTGTGTTGGTCCTTCCGCACCGCGCTTGCCCGGTCACCGGAATCGATGCCGGTCGAGATCACGGGCGGCAGTCATCGGATCTTCCAACCGGTTGGGCCGGTGTTGGCTTCCGAGTATCGGCCGCGACAGTTGTCGTCGGCCTACTCGGGCAATGGGACGGTGCGGATCCGGGATGTCCGGACGGACCCGGGCGACCTGTTGGTGGCGGAGGGGACGCTGGCGGACCTTGGGACGCGGCGGGCATCGCGGAGCGACCTGTTGCAGTTGGCGATTCCGGTACGTGGATCCCGGCACATCGTTCATGCGCGGATCCTGTCGGATCAGCAGATGTCATCGGATGAGCTGAGGTTCGAGACCTTGCCGCAACCGTTCCGGGTGGAGTTGAACGAAGCCTTGTCGGCGGTGCGAGGGGTGCCGTTGGAGTCGGTGGCCTACCAGTTCCAGCCCGTGGCGAGCAGTCCGGCGGACCTGTATTCGTGCGCGATCCTGGGTTTGGAGATCCTGATTGATCCGACGCGGGTCCGGTTGCCGTTGGCGGTGGATGAATTCCTGAGTTTTGCCCGTCAAATGGCGGTGGCGAAGGCGGATCTTCCGTTGTCGACGCGTCGGGCGGAGGTATTGGCGGCGGAACCACGGTTTGTGAAGTCGTTGGGGCCGCAGAATGTGGGTGGAGGGAATCCGCCGGCGAAGGAAGCGGAGTCGTTGGTGCCGGCGGAATTGTGGTGGACGTACCTGGAGATATTGGCGCGGATGCTGCCAGGGGAGTTGCCGGATGCGTGGGCGAGGGACCTGGGGGATGTGAATCCGGCGGCATTGGAAAGCTGCTTCAAGGGGGTGCGTGAAGAGATGTCGCGGTTGTCGGAACGTATTCGAAGCGTGCTTTTTTCAGACTGGACACAGAACCAGGAAGTCGTTCGCATCCTCGAGAAGATCGCACGTTGATCCAACACCCTTTCCCCACATGAACATCACCCTCCGTTTCCCGCTGGCTGCTGGAATGATCCTGGCCGTGTTTTCCATGTTGTTGACCGCCGGATGTGGCGGGAAGTCGACGGCGTCGAAGCCGCCGAAGCGTGGGCCGGGCTACCGGTATGTGGTGCAGTTGGATGCGGGTTCGTTGCCGGGGCAGAGGTTCACGGTGGATGTGGTGCCGGTGAACGCATCCAACAAGGAGCGGATCCAGACGATGTCGGTGGATGACTATTTCAACAACAAGGACAACCTGCGGAATGGAATCCAGAAGTTGGGGACGCAGGTGATAGCGACCGGCGAGACGCTGGTGATCGACCTGGAAGACAAGGCGCGCAAGGAGTTGGCCGGGTACCGTTTTCCTGGTTACTCGCACATAGCGGTGATTGCGGATTCGACGGTGCGTGGATCGAACCCGGCCAACGACCAGAGGCGGATCCTCCTGCCGCTGGACCCTGCTGTCTGGCAGCGGGACTGGCCGGGCAAGAAGCGGGAGATCGTGGTGACGTTCAGTTCCGCTGGCGTGCAGTCTGCGCCCGGACCCATTGCCCCATAATCTCCGGCCTCCCATCCCATGCCGGACGGCTCAGTTACATCAGGCCCTTACAGCCACCCTGAGAGATCGCGGCGGGATGGATACCACGACACGCTTCACCCCGAGACGGGTGAGCGCCTGTTGTTGGCCCGGTACGAGGTGGCCCAGCAGATTGCGTCGGGTGGCGGCTGGTCGACGGCATTCGAGCTTCAACAGCGGTTTGCCGGCATGTCGCCGGCCGCCTGGTGGCCGGTGTCGGGTTGGGGTGTGGAGGGCGGCATCGCCTATGTCGCGTACCCGGTCTGGAAGGCGACGCTGGCCGATGACATTTCCAAGGGATATCGGTGCAAGGGCCCCGAGGCGGTGGCACTGGCCTCGTGCCTGATCGACGGGTTGGCGCAGTTGGAAGCAGTGGCCCAACGTCCGCATGCGGCGCTTCGCACGACCTCTGTCGTGTTTCCAGGGCAATCGGGCGGGGATCACGACAGCCTTTCGCCACGGTTGACCGGCCTGGTTCCCATCGAGGAGACCGATCCCCGTCAACACCACGCCGACCGGCGTCAGGTCGGCTATCTGCTCTACGGCGCCATCATCGGGGCTGATCCCAACTTCCGCAGCGAACCCGATTTCGGCAGCGTCTGGGAGGACATCAACATCCCGGACAAGAAGGGATGGAAGAAGCTGATCGAGGAGCTGACTTCAGGAGCGTTGGACAACCAGCCGTACGACCAGATCCGGAAAAGCTTGGGGCGACTGGGCGGTGGGGTCGGAGGAAAACTGGTGTTGGTGTGAGCGGGTGTGGCCGTGGTGGCCGTGCTCATCGGGGTGGGTTTCGGGATGGGCTGGTTCAAGGGGGGTGAGAAGAGACCGGTGGTGGTGGTGGAGGACGGCGGTGGCGGTGGGACGAACCGGGATGACGGCGTGCGGGGCGGATCCAACGACATCGTGGTGGTGCCGGTGACCGGACCCGAAAAGCCGGATTGGGAGAAGGCATTGGGAACCGTT
>CAZDYB010000076.1:10616-12477 GCA_964509045.1 uncultured Akkermansia sp. | reverse complement strand
CTTCTCAAAATGGTCCCGGAATGGCTTCATCGAAGGATCCGACCAGAGCCGACCGGCCGAACTGGCCCCCATCTGGGATGCCGTCTGGCTCCAATCCGGGACGGTCAGGACGGCCAGGGTGTCACTGGGAAATAGCTTCGGGGCAGAAGGAACGGCCGCTTGAAGGGCCATCGAGACAGCGGCCAGTACCGGGAACAGGAGTATCGATCGTTTCATGGCAGTTAGAACCGGCAGATCCCCAGAACGTTTCAGCTTCATCCACCCCGCGGACCCGGCGGTCGCGCCAAGGGACCGGACACACCCGCCATTGGCAAGTCCGTTCCTGCGAAAACCCGGGCGACGCCCATGTTCCTGGTTCCTCTTCAGCCCCGTCCCGACCCATCCTGCACCCATGCGTCACCTCCAACTTCTCGGCCGGTTGCTGGTGGGTCTGTTCCTCGGATTGCTCCCCACCCTTACCCTCTGCGCCGCATCCCAACGCCCCAACTTCCTCATCCTTTTCGCCGACGATCAACGCGCCGACACCCTCGCCGCCTGGGGGAATCATCACATCCGCACCCCTAACCTCGACAATCTCGTCCGACGCGGCATGAGCTTCCGCGCCAATTACTGTCTCGGCTCCAACAGCGGCGCCGTCTGCATCCCCAGTCGCGCCATGCTCATGAGCGGCCGTGCCTGGTTCGGCCTCCGCAATGACCTCGGCGGCGCTCTCATGCTGCCCGAATACCTCGGTGCCCATGGATATCGCACCTTCGCCACCGGCAAATGGCACAATGGCCGCGATTCCTTCGCCCGGGGATTCCAACAGGGCCGTTCCGTCCACTTCGGCGGCATGGCAGACCATACCAGGATTTCCGTCGTCGATTCCTCCCCCGACGGCTTCACCCCCCAACGCATCGCCTCCCGCTTCTCATCCGAGGAGTTCGCCGATGCCGCCATCCGTTTCCTTCAGGACTCCGACCCGCAGGATTCGCCTTTCTTCTGCTACGTCGCCTTCACCGCTCCCCATGACCCCCGCAATCCCCTGCGCGAATCCGTCGCTCCCTACTATCGGCGCAAACCGCCCCTGCCCGAAAACTTCCTGCCTCAACATCCCTTCGACAACGGCTGGATGCGCGGTCTCCGTGACGAAAACCTGGCCCCCTATCCCAGGACGCCCGAAGTCATCCGCGAACAACTCGCCGAATACTACGGCCTGATCTCCCACCTTGATTCCCAGGTCGGACGCATCCTCGACGCCCTGTCCCGCACCCCGCAGGCAGCCAATACCTACGTCATCTATGCCGCCGACCACGGCCTCGCCCTCGGCAGTCATGGTCTCCTCGGAAAACAAAGCCTCTACGAACACAGCATGCGATGCCCTCTCGTCATCGCCGGTCCCGGCATCCCAGCCGGTTCGTCGACCCGGAAGTTCACCTACCTTCTCGATCTCTTCCCGACCGTCACGGACCTCGCCGGTCTACCCGCTCGACCGGACCTTTCCGGACAGAGCCTCCAACCCCTCTGGTCCAGCAGGGACGCCACCTGGCGCGAATCCGTCCTGCTGGCGTTCACCGATACCATCCGATCCATCCGCGACGACCGATGGAAGCTCATCGTCTACCCACCCATCCATCGACAACAGCTCTTCGATCTCCACGATGATCCCCACGAGACAGCGGATCTCTCGTCGGATCCACGTCATGCCCAGACCTTGTCCCGCCTCACCGCGCTGCTCCAGTCACGTCAAAAGGACTTCGGCGATTTCCAACCACTGACCGCTCCGGTCCGCAAACCGGATTCCATCGATCTCTCCCGGGATTACGTCCGCAAACCCGATTCCTGGCAACCGCCCTGGATCGTGGAGAAATACTTCTCCCCA
>CAZDYB010000076.1:0-10516 GCA_964509045.1 uncultured Akkermansia sp. | reverse complement strand
CTAGATGATCTCCACCGGGCACTTGGGTATCGCGTCAAGAAACGCCTGACCGTAACGCTTGGTCAGCACCCGGTTGTCCAGCAGGACAACGATCCCGCTGTCGTTCCCCGTCCGAATCAGGCGACCCACCCCCTGCCGGAATTTCAAGATGGCCTCCGGCAGGCTGAACTCGGAGAAGGGATTACCCCCACGGGCCTCGATCCGCTCCAACCGGGCCTCGATCAACGGATGATCCGGCACCGCAAACGGCAGTCGGGTGAGGATCACATTCGACAAGGCTTCTCCCGGCACATCGACGCCCTGCCAGAAACTGTCCGTGCCGAACAACACCGAGTTCACGTCCTCCTTGAACCGTTCCAGCATCGTCGCACGCGGAATCCCCATCCCCTGGACGAAACATTCCACCCCCAACTCCGCAAAGAATCCCTCCAACCGACCCGCCACCTCGTGCATCAGGCGTGTGCTCGTGAACAACACAAACGCCTTGCCATGCGTCTGCCGGATGAAGTGCCGGATCCAGTGATCCAACGCATCCAGATATCCCGCATCCCGCGGGTCCGGCATCTTCGACACGATCTGGACCCGCATCTGTTTCTCATATCGGAATGGCGAGCCGACCTGGATCTGGGTCGACTTCTCGGCTCCCACCCTCCGCGCCACATAGTCCAGGGCACCCCGCACCGGTCCCCCACGTCGGCCCACCCCCTGTCCGGGTTCATTCCCGGATTCCTTCACCGCCATCGTGGCACTCGTCAGGATCACACTGGTCTGCCCCCCGAAAAGGCGGCCCCGAAGGTAGTCCGCCACATCGACCGGCGCCGCGCTCAACACCAGACTCCGTTGCTGGCGCCCACTCCGCTCCACCCAGTAAACGTGCTCCTCCGCGTCCTGCTTGAGAAAGGCCTGCAATGCAATCCGCAGATCTCCCAGCCGCCGATTGCACTCCAGCAACTCCTCCCCGGTCTCACGGTCGTCCGTCGCCTGCACCAACTCCGAAACCGCCCCACGCAGTGTCTCCAATGCCAACGTCAACGTGTCCTCCACCAGGTCCGGTCGCCGGATCCGCAACTCCGACCACACCCGACGCGGCCCCTTGTCCGAGGCCTCCCGATCCGTATCCGACGCGTTCACCCCCGACGATGCCCTGCCCCCGCTGCCCTCTTCCCGTCCGCCCTCTGCCAGGTGATCGCACTCGGTCTCCACCCGGTTGAAAAAATCCTCCACCTCGGTCAGGGCCGACGACACCGCCTTCACCTGCCGACCGCCCCGCGCCAGGGCGAGCAGCCCCTTCTCGGTCCTTGGATTCCACAACCGCTGGAGGTTGTACCGCAGTTGCCCGCTGGAAACCGACACCCCGATGTGGCGCGCCGCCACCTGCTCCACCATGTGCGCCTCGTCAAAGATGACGAAGTCGTTCTTGAAGATGATCCCGGTCTCCTGATCCGGATCCACCGCGTTCATCAACGTGAAAAACAACGTGTGGTTCACCACCAACACGTCCGATGACAGGATCCGTTGCCGCGCCCTCTGGAAAAAGCAGAGCCTCCCGGCCTTCGCATAATCCGACTGATGCCCGCATCGCTTGGGCGTGCACAGCCCTCGCTCGGAACAGACCTGTTCCCAGACCTTCGGATCCGGCTCGGTCTCGAAGTCAGACAAGGATCCGTCCGCCGTCTCCTGACTCCACTCCCAGATCCGTCGCAACTCGGCCACCTCCGGCGAAGTGAACAGGGCATCAGCCTGTTGCATCGCCTTGTCCAGACGACGGGTGCACAGGTAATTGCCCCGCCCCTTCAACATCGTGTGGCTGAAATCCACCGGCATCACCTGCTTCAGGATCGGCAGATCCTTCTCGGTCAACTGCTCCTGCAGATTGATCGTGTGCGTCGAGATCACCGCCTTCTTCTTCCGCCTCACCGCAAACAGGATCGCCGGCACCAGATACGCGAAGCTCTTACCCACCCCCGTCCCCGCTTCCACCATCAGGTTCCCCCCTTCCACCAACGCCCGCGCCACCTCCATCGCCATCCGCTGCTGCTGCGCCCGATACTCAAAGGTCTTCGCTCCCGAGAACACTCCCTCCGGCCCAAATATATGCTCCACCTCCGACACCAGGTCGGCGGTGTCAGATCCGGCAGCGCTGTCGCTCGGGGCAATCACGGCGTCACCCTACCGAACCCAATCGCCCGGCGCCATGTTCCACCCAGGGAACACCCGCTCCGGGCGCTTGATGAGACTGACCCCGGCCCGGAGCGGCGATGTTCGGTCGCCGGAATTGCGTAGAAGCGAAAACCCCTTTGGGACTCCCATGACCCGTTGATGACCACCCATCGGGTCGCAGGGCGGGGGTAGCGGCTCGGTAAGCCCCGCGTTCCCGTGCCTCACACCTCGATCTCGACTCCCACCGGGCAATGATCCGATCCCAGGATCTCTGGCCGGATGAACGCCCGCTTCAACCGCGGTCGCAGTGATCCCGATACCAGGAAGTAATCGATCCGCCATCCCACATTCCTCTCCCGGGCCCGGTTCATCGGACTCCACCAGGTATAGTGTCCTCCTCCCTTCTCAAACTCACGGAAGGTATCGATGAAACCGGCATCAATGAACGCCTGGAACCCCGCCCGTTCCTCCGCCGTGAATCCATGATTGCGGACGTTGGCCTTCGGATGCGTCAGGTCGATCTCCCGATGCGCCACGTTGAGATCGCCACACATCACCACCGGCTTCCTCCTCTCCAGATCCTTGAGGTACGCCAGGAAATCACGGTCCCAAGCCTGCCGATACTCCAGGCGCGTCAGCTCCCGTTGCGAGTTGGGAACATATACGTTCACCAGATGGTAATCCCCGAACTCCAGCGTCAATACCCGCCCCTCCCGGTCATGATCCGACTTCCCGATCCCCCGGGTGACCGTCAGCGGAACCGGACGCGTCAACACGCAGGTTCCCGAGTACCCCCGCTTCTCCGCGCTGTTCCAATACGCCCGATATCCAGCCGGCCACAACACCTGCACATCCGCCTCCGCCGCCTTGGTCTCCTGCACGCACAGGATGTCCGGCGATTCCTCACGCAGGTAGCCGAGGAAGTCCTTCTTCAACGCCGCCCGCAGCCCATTCACATTCCAGGATATCAGCTTCACTTCGTTCCCATCCTTTCCATCCAACCACCCTCCCGAATCAACCCATGCAAGAAAAGCGGCGCGGTTACCGCTCAGGAACCGCGCCGCGCGGAAAATGCGCCTCCCGAGTCGGACGGCGAGCCATCGTCATCCGGCCATCATCCAATCCATCACTTGGTCGGAACCGTCGCGATGGTCTGCAGGATACGGCTGGCGATCTTGTAGGGATCCGCCTGGGAGTTCGGGCGACGATCCTCGAGGTAACCCTTGTAGCCGTTGTTCACGAAGCTGTGGGGTACACGGACCGACGCGCCGCGGTTGGCCACGCCGTAGTTGAACTTGTCGATCGACTGCGTCTCGTGGAGTCCCGTCAGGCGCAGGTGATTGTCAGGGCCGTACACAGCGATGTGCTCGTTCTTGTACTTGTCGAACGCCGCCATCAACGCCTCGAAGTATTCCTTGCCGCCCACTTCACGCATGTGGGTCGTCGAGAAGTTGGAGTGCATTCCCGAACCGTTCCAATCCACGTCCTTGCCCAACGGCTTGCAGTGCCAGACGACATCGACCTCGTACTTCTCGCAGAGGCGCAGAAGGAGGTAGCGCGCCACCCACATCTGATCCGCCGCATTCTTCGATCCCTTGCCGAAGATCTGGAATTCCCACTGACCCTTCGCCACCTCGGCGTTGATGCCCTCGTGGTTGATCCCGGCATCCAGACAGAGATCCAGGTGCTCCTCGACGATCTCGCGGGCGATCTCACCCACGTTCTTGTAGCCCACTCCCGTGTAGTACTCGCCCTGCGGATAGGGGAAACCGTTCTTCGGGAAACCCAGGGGAATGCCATCGCGATACAGGAAATACTCCTGCTCGAACCCAAACCACGCTCCGGGGTCATCCAGAATCGTCGCCCGCGAATTGCTGGGGTGGGGCGTGCCGTCCGGCATCATCACTTCGCACATCACCAACACGCCATTCTTCCGCGTCGAATCCGGATAAACCGCCACCGGCTTCAACACACAATCAGAACTGCGCCCCTCTGCCTGCCGCGTCGAACTCCCGTCGAATCCCCACAAGGGAAGCTGTTCCAGGGTCGGGAAGGCATCGAACTCCTTGATCTGGGTCTTGCCACGGAGATTGGGAACGGGCTCGTAGCCATCGAGCCAAATGTATTCGAGCTTGTACTTCGCCATATGGATCAGTCTAACAAGGTTGCTGTTTGCGCTCCCATGCCCGCTGTTGGTCGCATCGGACGCAGTCCCCACGTCATCGCACGAAGGGTGCCACCCGACCAGATTTTTGCGCGACTTCCCTCCACCACTCCCTGACCCTCCCGCTTTGTGCACTTTCCAACGCTTCCGCTCATGGTTTCCATGGAGATCTCCCACAGATCCCATGCTTCACATCGATCAGCCTGATCAAAACTCTTCAGGAGTGGTCCGAATTCCAACAGCCCCCAATCCCTCATGCTGAAGGTCAAGGATACCCTCCGCGCCACCGTCCACCTGACCTTCGATGGCCGGGTCATCAAGAGCTACCTCGGACCCGACGCCCGGCAACGCTTCGAGAAGGAAGTCGCCGTCCTCAATCACCTCGCCGCCCGCGGTTGTCACTTCGTCCCCAAACTTCTCGAGGCCGATCCCGAACGCGTCCGCATCATCACCTCCAATTGCGGTTCCCGCGTCGAACACCTCGACGCCGATCGCCTCAGGGAACTCTTCGCCGAACTCGAATCGTACGGCGTTCGCCACGACGATCCCGAGCTCCGCAATGTCACCTACAGCCAGCAGGCTGGCCGCTTCTGCATCATCGATTTCGAGTTCGCCACCCTCCTTCCCTCCCCCGAGTGAACATCCTTCTCCCGCCCAGTTCCCTGCTCGATTCTCCCAAACCCCATCCCGGCCGGGTCTGCTGGTCGGCCTGCTCCGACAAGGGTCGTGTCCGGACCACCAATGAGGATTCCTTCCTCGGAGTCCGTTTCGACGCCCGTGAGGTTCAACGCCTCGGTCGTCATGGCGATTCCGACCTGGCCACCATGGACCTCGCCTTCGCCGTCAGTGACGGCATGGGCGGAGCCCTCGCCGGTGAGTTCGCCAGCCGCATCGCCGTCGAAAAGATCACCACCCTGCTCCCCAGGGCCTTCCATCAGTCCGCCCAGGGCATGCAGGCCGGCTTCCATGATGTCCTCTCGGAATTGGTCGCCCAGATCCACAAGGCCGTGACCTACCTCGGCCAGAGCTATGAGGAGTGTTCACGCATGCAAACCACCCTCAGCCTCGCCTGGTTCACTCCCCAATGGATGTACTTCGCCCACGTCGGTGACAGCCGTATCTATCATCTCCCCGCCAACGGCTCCCGCATCCGTCAGGTCAGTCAGGACGATACCCACGTCGCCTGGCTCCTCCAACAGGGCCTGATCAACGAACGCGAAGCCCGTACCCATCCCCGCCGACATGTCCTCCAGAAGGCCCTCGGCGCCGGAAACCAGTTCGTCGATCCCCAACTCGGGGCCATCGGCCTCGAATCCGGTGACACCTTCCTCCTCTGTACCGACGGCCTCACCGATGGCCTCCACGACGACCGCCTCGATGACCTCCTCCGTTCCCGGTTGAACGCCGCCGGTCCCGAGGACGCCCGGCGCCTCGTCGATGCTTCCCTCGCCGAAAGCGGACGGGACAACACCACCGCCCTGATCATCCGTCTGGATTGATCGTCCCTCCCACGGTCCGACTGCAGACCCTCAAACTCCCCCGCCGCCTTGTAACCGGCTGCCCGGACCGGAATGCTGCGCCCATGGCTCATGCTCTCCTTCCCGGCCTGATTCTCGTGCTGGCCCTCTCAGGCTGCTCCCGACCGTTCACCGCCGCCGAACCCACTTACCAAAGCGTCGCATTCGCCTCCAATGACTTCACCTCCGGCATCGAAGGCCCCGCCTGTGACCAGGCCGGCAACGTCTATTGCGTGAGTTACCTCGAAGCCCGAAACATCGGGCGCATCACTCCCGACGGTCGCGCCGAACTCTTCGTCACCCTGCCCCCGGGCAGCACCGGCAATGGCATCCGATTCGACCGCGCCGGCCTCATGTACGTCGCCGACTACACCGGTCACAACATCCTGCGCATCAATGTCGCCACCCGCGCCATCGCCGTGTTCGCCCACAATCCATCGATGAACCAACCCAACGACCTGGCCATCGCCCCGGACGGCATGCTCTACGCCTCCGATCCCAACTGGGGCAACGGCACCGGCCAGCTCTGGCGCATCACCCCGGATGGCGTCACCCATCGCGAAGCCGCCGACATGGGCACGACCAACGGGATCGAAGTCAGTCCCGACGCCCGCACCCTGTACGTCAACGAAAGCGTCCAACGCAATGTCTGGGCCTTCGACCGCGCCCCGGATGGTTCCCTTTCCAACAAACGCCTCATCCACCGTTTCGACGACTTCAGCCTGGACGGCATGCGATGCGACGTGGACGGCAACCTCTATGTCACCCGCCACGGCAAGGGTGTGGTGGTCGTCCTCGATCCACAGGGCGCAATCCTGCGTGAGGTCCCGGTGCTCGGTGCGCGCCCCAGCAACCTTTGTTTCGGTGGTCCCGACGGCCGCACGGTCTATGTGACCGATGCCGACCAGAAACGCCTGATCCGGTTCCGCTCCGAACGTCCCGGCCTCGAATGGGCCCGGTGGCGGTGAGGTTTCTGGGCGCCCCCTCAAGCCCCCGGCTTTCAACCCATCGCCTGGGGGGATCCGGTTCGGTGATCCCCGCCCCGGGTTGACCTCGTCTCCCGGATGCGGAATCACGAACAAGTCACAAATCCGTCGCAGGGTGGACGCCGTTTGTTTGCCAAGAGTGGGCGTGGCAAGACTCCAATCGCTTCAAGCATGGCTGGCAGGCGCGACAGTCCTCGTTGCTTCCCAGGCTCAGGCTCAACTGGCCATCACCGAAATCCACTCCAATGCCTCCGCCAATGGCATCCCGGCCATCCATGCCGACTGGTGGGAACTCACGAATTACGGAACCGCGCCCGCCGACCTGTCCGGCTACCGATTCAATGACTCCTCCGGCGGCCTCGCCACAGGAGCGGTGACCATCGAGTCGCTCGTCATCGCTCCGGGTGAATCCGTCGTCTTCGTCGACGCCATCTCGCCGGATGACTTTCGCCAGTGGTGGGGTCCGGCACTCCCCCCAGGCCTTCAGATCCTCACCTATTCCACCAACGGCATTGGCCTGAGTTCGTCAGGTGACGGCCTTCGCCTGTGGTCCCCTTCGGCAACTTCGGACCGCGATACCGTGGATACCGTGGACTTCGGGGCGACCGGCACCAACTTCTCCACCTTCATCTATGAACCGGTTTCCGGGACGATGTCAGCGCGACCGGTGGAGGGTGTCGATGGAGCGTTTGCGGCCGCGGACAACGGTGACCTGGGCTCCCCGGGCATTGCCGGGGCGGCGGCAGACTTGCAGATCATCGCCGAGCCGGAAGATGTCGAAGCCAATCCGGGCTCGACCGCGACGCTATCGGTGGGAGCGCGGGGTCTGCCCCGGCCCCGCTATCAGTGGTTCAAGGACGGAACACTGATTGACGGGGCCATCCAATCGCGCCTGGAACTGACCAACGTGCATGCCGCCACCACAGGCGGTTACTCGGTGACGTTGACCAATGGGTTGCAGGGCATCACCAGCCGCGAGGCAAGGGTGACGCTCGCCGCGACCCCGACGCCTCCAGTGTTCACGCTGGAATTGACCAATCTCGTTGTCCTGGCGGGAGGTTCAGCAACGCTCGTTTCCGAGGCCACGGGCGTTCCCGCCCCCACCTATCGGTGGTTCTTCGACGAAGCAGTCCTCCCCGACCAGACCGGACCCGTGCTTTCGTTGTCGAACCTGACTACGGCCATGCAGGGAACCTACAAGGTCACCGCCTCCAATCCTTCCGGGACCAACTCGTCCGTCGCCGTCCTGACCATTCGCGCCAAGCCCCTCGTACGCATCACCGAAGTCCGTTCCACCGACACCCTCGACCCCGATTTCAGCCGACGTAACGGGTTCGCTCCCCAGGATTGGTTCGAATTGACCTCCTTCGAGTCAGCCCCAATCCCGCTCCTGGGTTGGAGGCTCGATGACAACAGCGCAAGCCTCACCGCCGCCTTCACCGTCACCAACGACGTCATCCTGCCGCCCGGCGGCTCCATTATCTTCGTGGAACGCCTCACCCCCGAACAGTTCCGCGTCTGGTGGGGCACCAACGAACTGCCCGCCGGCCTTGAGATCATCACCTACGGCGGCAGCGGCTTCGGCTTCAGCTCCGGCGGCGACGGCGTCCGCGTCTGGGACTCCACCGCCACCGCCAACACCGACACCGTGGATTCCGTTGATTTTCCTGCCGGCACCGCCGGCGTGACCTTCAACTATGACCCGGTCTCGGGCGTGTTCGGCGGGCTCAGCGAAGAGGGTGTCCACGGCGTCTATCAGGCTCCAGGCAGCATCGATGGCGAATTGAACCTGACCGTGAAGGACATCGGGTCGCCCGGGCGCATCCGGGCCGGTGACGTCGTCCCGCCTCCCGTACAACCCCTCCTTTCAATCACCAACGACGCTTCCGGCCTGACCCTTCGGTTCACCGGCGAATCCGGTCGCACCTATCGCGTCGAGGAACGCCCCGCCCTCGGCGCCGGCGACTGGACATCCATCGCCACCCTCCCCGGAGTCAGCGGTCCCATGGAACAACCCTTGGGAATGCCCACCGCCGATTCACGTCTGTACCGGGTCGTCATTCCATGAAGCGACGCGTTGTCCATCAGCTTCGTTCGGGCGGGAGGCATCGCTGCCCCCGCGCCTTCACCCTGATCGAACTGCTGGTGGTCATCGCCATCATCGCCATCCTCGCCGGCATGCTCCTGCCCGCCTTGGCCAAGGCCAAGGCCAGGGCCCAAGCCATCTCCTGCCTCAACAACGGAAAACAATGGGGCCTCGCCCTCACCCTCTACACCGACGACAACTCGGACATCCTCCCGCGGGAGAAGGATCACCTCGGGGGCGATCTCCTCGGGTGGCGCGCCGCCATTGATCCCGGCAACGCCGATCTGTGGGCCAATGCACTCCCCACCAGGATCGGCCTCCGCAATCTCGCCCAGATCGCCACCAACGACCGCGCGATCTTCTACTCGCGTCAGGGCATGTTCCTCTGTCCTTCCGCCAAGCTCCCCCAGGAACGCCTCAATTACCCCCACTTCTCCCTGGCCATGAATTCCAAACTCATCCAGGGCGGCGCAAAGGTGCGGGTCGCCGACATCCAACTCCCGGTGCGCACCGTCGTCTTCACCGAGGCCGGCCTCCCGGGCGAGCCCAAGGCCCATCCCAACCAGGCCAACTACACCGGCCAACCCCATGCCTTCGCCAATCGCTTCTCCGCACGTCATTCCAATGCCGGCAACCTCGTCTTTGCCGATGGCCACGCTGAAGCCGCCAAATCGTCCAGGGTCCTCGAACTGAACCAGACTTCACCCAACCGCGGCCGCGCTCCCTTCCCCCAGGACAACGTCGTCTGGACCACCAACCCGGACATCAATCCCAACTGATCTGCCGTCCGGAAAGTCGCTCCTGGCTGCGGGATCATGTTTGAGTGGTGTCGCGAGGGATACCAAACCACCCAAGTCGACCCGGCCGCAGGATCCATTCGCAGGATCGATTTGCAGGATCGAAGAATCCTGAAGAAATCAGAAGAGTTGGAGCGGGTGAAGGGAATCGAACCCTCGCCTCAGGCATGGGAGGCCCACGTTCTACCATTGAACTACACCCGCTCGATGCGTCTTTGTGTATCCGCGCCGGTTGACCCGTGCAATGCCGGAGTTCAGACAACTCCTTCCGCCGCCTTCCCACACCTCGAATCCCCTTTCTCCGTTCAGCCCAACTCTCCCGTTCCCAAGGCTCGCGCAGGTCGGTTGTCCGGGCGATACTCCCATCCGACATGCGCCGTCTCTGCGCCCTCCTATCTCTGTTGCTGCTTCTGTCCGGTTGCGCCTCGTCCGGCTCAGGCCAGTCCGGAATCGAAGAACTCCACCTCTTCGGCCTTCCCGTTGCCGTCAACATGGACAGTCGACCCGGCGCCGATGGCTTTTCAGTCCGTGTCTATGCCTCCGGCACCAAGGAGGCCCGCGGGTTGGTCGTCCGCAATGGCACCCTGGAGATCCTCTTGTTCGATGGCGCCTTCCAGGCAGGTGAAGTCCCCTCGCAACCGCCGCTCCGGGTCTGGCCCTTCAACGCCGATCAACTCAAGCCGCTCGCCTCCAGGAATCGTCTCGGTGTCGGCTACGAATTCACCCTGCCCTGGACCGGCTCACCTCCCACCGGCAAACGCATCACCGTCGTTGCCCGATACATTCCAACCAGCTCCAACAGCCGC
>CAZDYB010000075.1:10345-12480 GCA_964509045.1 uncultured Akkermansia sp. | reverse complement strand
CGGACCCGAACTACAAGGAGAAGGTGCCGGGGCCGCCGGTGAAGTTCGGGGTGATCGGACTGGGAACCCAGGGCCGGGACATCCTGACGTTGCTGGCCCGGTTGCCGAACGGGCCGGTGGTGGCGGTCTGCGATGCGTATCGGCCGGCTTTCCGCAGGGCTGTGGAGGTGGCTCCCGACGCGAAGACGTTCACGGATTACAAGGAACTGCTGGCGATGGCGGACGTGCAGGCGGTGGTGATTGCCACGCCCACGCACCTGCATCGGGAGATCGCGCTGGCGGCGATGGCAGCGGGCAAGCACGTGTATCTGGAGGCGCCTTTGGCGCACACGATGGACGATGCCCGGGCGATTGCGGCGGCGGCGAAGGCGTTGCCGGAGAAGCAGGTGTTCCAGGCTGGATTGCAGCTCCGTGAGAATCCCCAGCATCATCATGTGCTGAAGTTCATGAAGACCGGGGCGACCGGTAAGGGTGCGGCGTCGCGGGGACAATCGAACAAGAAACAGAGCTGGCGCCGGGCCTCGCCCAATTCCGATCGGGAACGGGCACTCAACTGGCGGTTGTACAAGGATTCCTCGATAGGCCTGCCGGGCGAGGTGGGCATCCACAGCCTGGACACCGCGTGTTGGTTCTTCGATCAGGTGCCGGTGGCCATCCATGGATTTGGCGGGGTCATGCAGTGGCAGGACGACCGGGAGGTGGCCGACACGGTGACGGTGGTGTTGGAGTTCAAGGGTGGGCTTCGCCACACGTTCCAGGCGACCCTGGCGAACTCATTCGAGGGTGAGCACGACGTGTTTTACGGATCGGATGCGGCGGTGCTGATCCGCGACAACAAGGCGTGGATGTTCAAGGAGACGGATGCGCCGTTGCTGGGTTGGGAGGTGTATGCGCGGAAGGATGATTTCCTGAGCGATTCCGGCATCGCGCTGGTGGCCAACGCCACCAAGATCCTCGCGCAGGGCAAGAAGCCGGCCGAGGCGGCGTCGGACACCGAACCCCCGCTTCAGTACGCGTTGGAACGGTTCATCGAACACATCAACGATGGCACCCGGCCGGACGCTGACTGGAAGGCGGGATTGCAGGCCACGGTGGTGGCGATCCAGGCGCATCAGGCGGTGGTGAAGGGTGGGCGCGTGGCCCTGGAGCCGGGCTGGTTCGAGGTGTGACCGGCGCGTTGCCGGCGACCGAACGTCGCCGCTCCACGGGACGGTTCCCACGCGAACGCGCGAAGGACGGAAGAGGGGAGCATCGGATCGGCGAGGTCTGCTCGCCGGCTGTTTTGGACGGCGACCGAACGTCGTCGCTCCGGCTTGGGCAGTGTCAGGATGCGCCGACGGATCGGACCCGGTGCAGACAACGCTTGCCGAGGGCAGGTCAGTTGAGGCTTCTGTCCGTGGCTGAGATCCCATGCGCGCGTATCACGAACTCCTTCGGTTGGTCCTTGAGCAGGGCCGTTTCAAGTCGGATCGGACCGGGACCGGGACGTACAGTCTGTTCGGTGCCCAGACCCGGTACCGGTTGGCGGACGGATTTCCGTTGGTGACGACCAAGAAGATCCACCTGAAGTCCATCATCCACGAGTTGCTGTGGTTCCTGCGTGGGGAGACCAATGTGCGGTGGTTGCAGGAGCGGGGCGTGACCATCTGGGACGAATGGGCCGGGCCGGACGGAGATCTGGGCCGGGTCTATGGGGCGCAATGGAACGATTGGCGGGGCAGTGACGGACGTTCGATCAACCAGATTGAATGGCTGGTGAACGAGATCCGGAACAACCCGGACAGTCGTCGCCTGCTGGTCACCGCGTGGAATCCGGCCGAGATCCATCAGATGGCATTGCCGCCGTGCCACACGCTTTTCCAGTTTTACGTGTCCGAAGGCGAATTGAGCTGCCAGCTCTACCAACGCAGCGCCGATCTCTTCCTCGGTGTCCCCTTCAACATCGCCAGTTACGCCCTGCTGACCCTCATGGTTGCCCAGGTCACCGGACTCAAGCCTGGCGACTTCATCCACACGTTCGGCGACCTGCACCTGTACGCGAACCACCTGGATCAGGCCCGATTGCAGTTGTCGCGTGAACCGCGGCCGCTGCCTCGGATGCGACTCAACCCGGAACGTCGGGTGCTCAGGGAGTT
>CAZDYB010000075.1:0-10245 GCA_964509045.1 uncultured Akkermansia sp. | reverse complement strand
GCTTGTGATTTTTTTCACGAGTCTTCGGCGCACTGCGCGCCCGCTGCAACGACGGCATGGTGAGAACCGTGTCGAGCTTCTGGAAAATGGCCTGCGGCCGGTGATGGACTGGTATTGGGTTGAAAGTGTTCGGTGAAAGTTGGGTTCGGAAGGAATTGTTGCTGGATGGGCGGTGGGTTGGGGATCGGCCTTGATGCGGGCCCTGGTAGGGATGGTGGAACCGTCCGACCGGGAGATCAGGGAAAACGAGAAGCCTGCGGGATAGAGCTGAAAGGTTGAGCGCATGTCGGACATTTTCCCGAAATGGACAAACCAGCTGCCGTTGATGGCAGGGGTGGCGGGTGCCGTGTTGGGCCTGACGGCGGTGGCGGGCATCACGTATTTCGTGACGCCGAAGTACACCCGGGTTGGGTATCAACCGAAGCAACCGGTGGCATTCTCGCATGCGATCCATGCGGACCAGCTGGGATTGGACTGCCGGTACTGCCATGACGACGTCGACAAGTCGTGGTTCTCGAACATTCCGTCGTCGTCCACCTGCATGAACTGCCACAGCCAGGTGAAGAAGGACTCGGACAAGCTGCAGTTGGTGCGGGATTCGTATGCGTCCGGAAAGCCGATTCCCTGGGTGCAGATCCACAAGGTGCCGGACTACGTGTATTTCAACCATTCGGTCCACGTGAACCGCGGGATCAGCTGTGTGCATTGCCACGGCGAGATCCAGAAGATGGAAGAGGTTTACCACGCGGAATCGCTCTCCATGAGTTTCTGCCTCGAGTGCCATCGTGAACCGGAGAAGTTCATCCGGCCCAACGAGTTGGTCACCAAGCTGGATTGGAAGAACGAAGGTTTCGACGGAAAGAAGGCCGTGCATGACTGGAAGGTCCAGCCCGGCCAGAGCTGCTCCACCTGTCATCGCTGATGAAAACCATTCCCCCGCCTTGCCCCGAGCCGGAGGTCGGCCCGAAGTACTGGCGTTCCCTAGATCAGCTCGCCGAAAAGCCCGAGTTCCGTCAGTGGATGGAACGGGAGTTCCCCGCGGGTGCCAGCCTGGCTCCCGAAGGCGAGACCCGGCGCAACTGGATCAAGCTCATGTCGGCCAGCTTCATGCTCGCCGGTGTGGGTGGATTCGCCACCGGATGCCGTCGACCGGATGCCGTCCTGACACCCTTTGCAAAACAGCCGGACGGCTATGTCCATGGCAAGGCCCAGCACTTCGCCACCGCCTTTCCGGTCCGTGGATCGGCCATTCCCCTGGTGGCCAAGTCGCATGATGGCCGCCCGGTGAAGCTGGAAGGCAATGCGTTGGTGCCGGGTTCCAATGGTGGCACCGATTCCTTTGCCCAGGCCACCCTGCTGAGCCTTTACGATCCCGATCGCGCCTATCGACATCTCCGGGCCGGGTCGGACGTCAAGGTGGAGGCGGTTCGCGATGCCCTGGCCGAGACGGGCAAGAAGTTCGCGGCCAACGGGGGTGAGGGTTTGGTTTTCCTGTCCGAGCAATCCAGTTCGCCCACCCGGGTGCGGCTTCAGGGGGAGATCGCGGCCAAGTTTCCTAAGGCCAAATGGTTCACGCATGAGCCGGTGGATTTCTCCATTGGGAACCGAGCCCTCAGCCAACTCTTCGGCACCGAAGTCCAGGCCGATTACCAGTTGGAATCCGCACGCCGG
Source organism: uncultured Akkermansia sp. (assembly GCA_964509045.1). Taxonomy (GTDB): domain Bacteria; phylum Verrucomicrobiota; class Verrucomicrobiia; order Limisphaerales; family UBA9464; genus UBA6176. The sequence continues at coordinate 8,574 of CAZDYB010000075.1, read as the reverse complement.
ATCCTGTCGCTGGACTGTGATTTCCTGGGAGCTGAAGGCGAGGCGTATCGGTTGATCCGTGGCTATGCGAAGGGTCGCAAGCCGTCACGGGAGACGATGAACCGCCTGTACAGCGTCGAGTCGCTGATGACGTTGACCGGGGGCAATGCGGATCACCGGTTGCGGGTGCGGCCGACGGATGTGATCCGGGTGGCGGCGCAGGTGGCGGTGGCGGTGTTGACCCAGGCCAATGCGCCGGCGGCGATGCTCAGTGCCTTGCGGCGATTGGGCGAAGGTGCGCCGGTCAAGGCGGAGTGGGTGGCGGCCTGTGCGAAGGATCTTCTGGAGCACAAGGGTTCGGCGGTGGTCCTGGCGGGTTATGCCCAGCCGGCAGGAGTCCATCTCATTGCCCAGGCGCTGAATGCCGTTCTGGGTGCATTCGGTCCGGTGGTGAAGGTCATGCCCGCGCAGACCGGCAAGTCGGACGGCAACATTGCGGCCTGTGTGGAGGCGCTCAAGGCGGGCGCGGACACGGTGGTGATACTCGGTGGCAACCCGGCCTATACCGCTCCGGCGGACCTGGCATTTACGGATGCGGTTCGCAAGGCCAGGCAGGTGATCCGCCTGGGATATTACGAGGATGAAACCTCGAAGCTGGCGACCTTGAACATGGCCGCGGCGCATTTCCTGGAGTCTTGGGGGGATGCGCGGACGGCGGATGGCACGGTGGTGCCGGTGCAACCGTTGATCGAGCCGTTGTTCGGCGGATTGACGGATATCGAAGTCCTGGCGCGACTGTTGGGTGTGGAAAAGGCCTCGCCGCTGGATTTGGTGAAGGCGACCTTCCAGGGCGACGAGGCGGCCTGGCGCCAGTTCCTCCATGACGGGCATCTGGCCGGCAGCGCGCCTGAGGCGGTGGCGTCTTCGGGGATCCAGTTGGGTCAGTTGACCGCGGCGATCTCGGAGTTGAAGGCGCCTGAGGCGAGCGGATTCGACGTCGTGTTGTTCCGGGACGCCTCGGTGGATGACGGTCGGCACAACAACAACGGTTGGTTGCAGGAGGCGCCGGATCCGATCACGAAGGTCACGTGGGAAAACGTCATCCTGGTTTCGTCGAAGACGGCGAAGGATCTGGGGGTATCCGAAGCGGCCCACGCCAAGGATGGGCAGTACCGGCAACCGGTCATCAAGGTCACCCTGGGAAATCGTACGGTCGAAGGACCGGTCTGGGTGCAGCCGGGCCTGGCGGACAACACGGTGGGCATGGCACTGGGATATGGTCGTACCGAGACGGGTCGGGTGGGCAAGGGCAGCGGATTCAATGCCTATGCCATCTATGAATCCGGCAGTGGCCACCTGGCGACGGGCGCGACATTGGCCAAGGTGGGTCGGCGCCAGTTGGTGGCGGTGACGCAGGAGCACGGGTTGATGGAAGGCCGGCCGGTGATCCGTGAGGCGAACCTGGCGCAGTTCGAGGAGAAGCCGAATTTTGCGGCGAACATGGATATCGACTCCCACCTGCCGCACTACGTGCCGCAGAAGAAGGAGTTGGATGGGCGCAATCCGGAGAAGCGGATGCAGAACATCTATGAGCATCCGTATGACCAGAACCCCTTCACAGCCTCGAAGATCCATCAATGGGGCATGGTGATCGACCTGGCTTCGTGCGTGGGTTGCAACGCCTGCGTCTTGGCCTGCCAGAGCGAGAACAACATTCCCATCGTTGGAAAAGACCAGGTGGCGCGCGGGCGTGAGATGCATTGGATGCGCATCGACCGCTATTACAGCCACGACCCGGTCGCGGACGTGACTTCTGAGACGGCGGCGGAGGATCCGCAGATGGCGATCCAGCCGATGCTTTGCCAGCACTGCGAATCGGCCCCGTGCGAGAGTGTCTGTCCGGTCAATGCGACGGTGCATGACGAGGAGGGACTGAATGTGATGGCCTATAACCGGTGTATCGGCACCCGTTATTGCGCCAACAATTGCCCCTATAAGGTCCGGCGCTTCAATTTCTTCGACTACAACAAGCGGGAGCCGGACTATGCGTCCGCACAGAGCCAGCACTTCTTCAACTTCGGCAACCTGTACAAGGGGCCGTTGGCGCAGAACCGGAATGATGCGCCGGAGTGGGAGATCGTGAAGCTGGTGAAGAACCCCGACGTAAGCGTCCGCATGCGGGGCGTCATGGAGAAGTGTACGTTCTGCGTGCAGCGGATCGAACAGGCCAAGATCGCCCGCAAGGTAGAGGTCGGGAACAGTGGCGATGTCCAGGTGCGGGAAGGAGCGGTCCGCACGGCCTGTCAGCAGGCCTGCCCGGCCGAGGCCATTGAGTTTGGCAACATGCTGGATCCGGAAAGCGCCGTGTCGAAGCTCAAGCGCGATCCGCGGAACTACTCCGTGTTGGGCTTCCTCGATACCCGCCCGCGCATCACCTATCTCGCCCGGATCCGCAATCCGAACCCGGAGATCATGCAGGCCAATGTCGAGGGTCGAACCGAACCGGATTCCCTCCGCGATTACCGGCGGCATCGTCACGAGAGTCCCTTTGATACCCACGGTGCGGGCGTCGCCCAACCGGTCCAGAAAGGAGCAGTCTGATGGCAACCACCGCCACACGCGCCACCGCAGCCCATGGGGCAGGCGGGAAGGCCACCAAGCATCCCCACGACACCCCTCCGGTCCTCCGGGTGGCTGAGCCACCTGCCGAGCTTGCCCGCGAAGCGTTGGTGTTGAACAACCGTTCCCTGGGCTGGATCACGGAGGCCATTGCGGGCATCTGCGAGAAGCCGATGCCGAAGTGGTGGTGGCCGGTCTTCCTGCTGAGTGCGGGCGGGATGACGATGATGTTCTCATTGGTCGCCTACCTGATTGCGACCGGTGTCGGGGTCTGGGGATTGAACCAGCCTGCCGACTGGGCGTGGGACATCACGAACTTCGTGTTCTGGATCGGCATCGGCCATGCCGGAACGCTGATCTCGGCGGTGCTGTTCCTGTTGAGACAGAAGTGGCGCACCTCGATCAACCGTGCGGCGGAGGCAATGACGCTGTTTGCGGTGGCCTGTGCAGGCATCTTCCCGGTGGTTCATACCGGTCGTGTCTGGTACGCGCTCTACCCGGGCTTCCTGTTCCCGGTACCCAATGCGAATGCCATCTGGCCGCAGTTCCGCTCGCCTTTGTTGTGGGACGTGTTCGCGGTATCGACTTATGGAACGGTTTCCCTGCTGTTCTGGTATGTGGGTTTGATTCCTGACCTGGCGACGTTGCGCGACCGGGCGAAGTCCCTGATCCGGAAGTTTTCCTATGGCCTGTTCGCGTTGGGTTGGACCGGATCGAACCGGCACTGGTGCAACTACGAGAAGGCGTATCTGATCTTCGCCGGTCTCAGCACCCCGCTGGTGTTGTCGGTGCACTCGATCGTGTCGTTCGACTTCGCGGTGTCGGTGGTGCCGGGTTGGCACACGACGATCTTTCCGCCGTACTTCGTGGCCGGGGCGATCTTCTCCGGGTTCGGCATGGTGTTGACGTTGCTGATCCCGATGCGTGCGCTGTTCAACCTGCACGACATCATCACGACGCGGCACATCGAGCTGATGTGCAAGGTGCTGTTGGCGACGGGATCGATCGTTGGATACGCCTACGGGATGGAGTTCTTCATCGCGTGGTACGGCGGCAGTCCGTACGAGCTGTACGCGTTCAAGAACCGGGCATTCGGTCCGTACTGGTGGGCGTACTGGAGCATGATCTCGTGCAACGTGATCAGCCCGCATTTCTTCTGGTCGAAGTACCTGCGCACGAGCCCGGTGTTCGTGTGGGTGGTTTCGATCTTTGTGAACATCGGCATGTGGTTCGAACGGTTCGTCATCATTGTGACGTCGTTGCACCGGGATTACCTGCCGTCGAGCTGGGGTTATTTCACACCGAGCTGGGTGGATGTGTTCACGTTCGTGGGCAGCTTCGGGTTGTTCATGACGTTGTTCCTCCTGTTCATCCGGTTCCTGCCGGCGATAGCGATCAGCGAGGTGAAGAACGTGACGCCGCAGGCGGATCCGCACCATCCGTTGGGTGGGGCGAAGGGACATCATTGAATCGAGCCCTGGGATTGAAGACATGAGTGCCTCCTCCAAACCATACGGCCTGCTGGCCGAGTTCGAGACGCCGGCGGCCTTGATGGATGCCGCCATCCGATGCCGGGACGCCGGGTTTACCAAGTGGGATGTCCATTCGCCGTTCCCGATCCACGGCATGGACGACGCCATGGGATTGAAGAAGTCCCAGGTGGGCTGGTTCACGTTTGTGGGGGGTGTGACGGGATTCACCACCGGCATGACGATGATCTGGTTCATGAACAAGTTTGATTATCCGCTGGTGGTGGGTGGCAAACCGTTGTTCACGCCGTTGTACGCCTTTCCGGTCTCCTATGAGCTCACGATCCTATTGGGTGCGTTTGCGACCTTGTTCGGCATGTTGTTCCTGAACCGGTTGCCCCGCCTGCATCATCCGTTGCTCAAGGTGGAACGTTTCAAGCGGGCGACCGACGACCGGTTCTTCGTCAGCATCGAGTCGGTCGATCCCAGGTTTTCGATCGAAGCCACCCGAAAATTCCTGCTGGAGGAATGTCACGCGAACGCGGTTGAAACCGTGGAGGAGTAAATGCGCAAGTTTCTCGTCTATTTCTTTTCGTTCTGGGCGTTGACCGTGGTGGTCGGCCTGAGCGTGCTGGGTTTGCGGGGTTCCACCTCGCGCAAGCCGCCGCTGGAGGTGTTTGATGACATGGATCATCAGCCCAAGCTGCGACCCCAGACCGTGACCAAGTTCGCTGGATTCGCGGATGGACTGAGCAGTCGCCTGCCGGTGGCGGGAACGGTCTCCCGCGAGTCCGCCTGGGAATTGAATCCGTTCAACACAGGGAAGACGGCGGATGGTGGTTGGGTGGACGCCATGCCGTTGCCGGTGACGCATGAGTTGGTGAAGCGGGGCCGGGAGCGGTACGACATCTATTGCACGCCGTGTCATGGGGCGGCCGGTGATGGCAACGGGGTGACGACCCAGTTCGGGATGGCGGCGGTGGCCAAGCTCCATGATGAGCGTCTGATCAAGATGTCGGACGGCGAGATCTTCAACACCATCACCCTCGGCAAGAATCTGATGGGACCCTACGGCGAGAAGCTGGATCCCAAGGATCGGTGGGCGGTGATTTCCTATGTCCGGGCGCTGCAACTGAGCCGGCTTGGAAAGAAGGAAGAGATTCCGGACGCGGTGCAGGCAAACCTCAAGTAAACGAGCGATGAAGAATCCATTTCAATATCTCCGGGTCCTGGTGGCCCTGCTCGTGGTGAGCGGCCTGTTGGGTTGGGCGACAGGCGGAATGCAGGCGGCGGATGGCGCGACGACCAACGCGGTGGCGGCGGCGGGTGGGCATGCGCACGGTGTGGATGGTCATGTGCATGCGGGTGGCGAGCCTGATTTCCTGGCGCAGATCGGGTATAGTTATCTGACCGCCTACATGTTTTGCCTGAGCCTGTGCATGGGCGCGTTGTTCCTGGTCTTCCTGCATCACCTGTTCGATGCCTCGTGGTCGGCGCCGGTCCGGCGGGTGGCCGAGCAGATGTCCGCGGTGCTGTTTCCCTGGATGCTGGTCCTGCTGCTCCCGATCCTGGCATTGCAGTCGAAGATCTATCCGTGGTTGAGCATTGATCCGGCCACCGACCATTCGTTGGACGTGAAGAAGATCCTTTTCAACCGGTTTGCCTTCAATGTGCTGGTGCCGGCCCTGGTGTTGAGTTGGGGTTTGATCGCGCACACCTTCCGCCGCTGGTCGATCGCGCAGGACAAGGATGGGGCGGCGATCTGGACGAAGAAGAGCCGGGTTCTGGCTGCGGTGGGCATCTTCTATTTCGCATTCTCCCTGACGCTGGGGTGTTTCTACCTGATGAAGTCGTTGCAGCATCAGTTCTTCAGCACGATGTACGGGGTGTATTACTTCGCTGGCAGTGTCTGGACGACCCTGGCGACGGTCTGGGTGGTGGTGTTGTATTTCAAGGATCGTGGTCCGCTGAGCCAGGTCATCAGCAAGCGTCAGATCCAGGACCTGGGCGTGCTGTTCTTCGCCTTCACCGTCTTCTACGCCTACATCCATTTCTCGCAGTATTTCCTCATCTGGAACGCCGCGATCCCCGAGGAGACCTTCTGGTATGTGGGACGCGAGCAGGGGAGTTGGAAGTGGGTCGGGTTCACCATCCTGTTCGGCCATTTCTTTGTCCCGTTCCTCGTCCTGCTGAACCAGGACGTGAAGATGAATCCGGCGATCATGCTGCCGATGGCGGGTTGGGCGTGGCTGATGCATTACGTCGACATGACCTTCAACATCATGCCGGTGCCGCATCCGCACGGCTTGCATGTGACCTTCTGGGATCCGTTGTTCTGGGCCGGGATGGTTGCGGTGCTGGGCTATTTCTTCCTGAAGAACTTCCGTTCTGCGGCGCCGTATCCTTTGCGGGATCCGCGCTTGAAGGAGGCGGTGACGCACCATGAGGTGCCTGCGCCTGGAGCGACCGTCCATCACTGAGAAAGCGCGTGAACATGAGTGATTCTACCTGTTGCAAGCCCGGGACCCGCGCGATGGCGGCGTCGTTTGTGGGAGTGGTTGGGAGTTTCCTGTTGATCGGGGCGTTGGCCTGGTTGGTGGTGGGGCAGAAGCCGCCGGCGGTGGATGCGGCTCTGGCGAAGACGAGGAAATCCACGCGTGAGAAGCTGGAGCGGGAAGCTGCGGCTGAGTTGACCAAGTTCGCCGTGGATCCCAACAAGGAGAATCTGGCGCGACTGTCGATCGACCGGGCCATTGAGGTTCTGGTGGCGGAATGGGGCGAAGGATCCGAGGGCGGCCGTGCGAAGCTGCTGGAACGGTTGGAGGCCTCGAAGGCCGTGCCGAGCTTTGAATGAGGTTGGAGCCTGATGAACGTCATCGCTTTGATACTTCTGGGCAGTGTGGTGGTGGTGCCGGCGGTGGCGCTCTGGTCGCTGCATTGGGCGTCGCGGGCCGGCGAGTTCCGGTTGCTCGATCGGGCGGCCTTGTTGCCCTTCGATGACGAGGAACCGGTGGGGAAGGCGACCGACCAGATCCTGAATCGCGGAGGAGACCGCCCATGAGTTCATCCAATACCTTCAGTGCGTTGATGCCGGGCGATGTCCAGGGCGATGCTTCGAAGCGGGCCATGCTGGCGGAGATCGATGCCTCTTGCCGTGTGCCGGTGCTGTTCTTCGTGGTGAGCGGCCTGTTGTGGTTGTTGCTGGGGACGGCCCTGGCGTTGGTGGCAAGCATCAAGCTCCACAACCCGGAGTTTCTGGCCGCCTGGGAATGGCTGACGTTCGGCCGGGTCCGGCCCGCCCACCTCAACACTGTCATCTACGGATTCGCGTCACAGACCGGGATCGGGGTGACGTTGTGGCTGATGTGTCGGTTGTGTCGGGTACCGTTTCCGGCGCCGGGTCTGGCCACGGTGGCTGCGTTGTTCTGGAACCTGGGTCTGACCATCGGTGTTGTGGGGATCCTGATCGGGGATTCGACGGCGATTGAGTGGCTGGAGCTTCCGCGGTATTCGACCCCGATCCTGTTCTTCAGTTATGCCTTGGTCGCGGTCTGGAGCGTGATCACCTTCCGCTTGCGTCGTGAGCGGCATCTCTATGTGAGCCAATGGTACCTGCTCGCCGCGTTGCTCTGGTTCCCGTGGTTGTATGCGACCGCCCAGATCATGCTGTTGATCGAGCCGGTCCGGGGCGTGGTGCAGGCGGCGATCAACTGGTGGTTCGCCCACAATGTCCTGGGCCTCTGGTTCACCCCGATCGGGCTGGGTGCCATCTACTATTTCATTCCCAAGGTCGTGGGTCGTCCCATCCACAGCTACTACCTGAGTGTGCTCGGTTTTTGGTCCCTGGCCCTGTTCTATAACTGGAATGGCCTCCATCACCTGATCGGCGGACCGATGCCGGCCTGGATGATCACGGTGTCGGTGGTGGCGAGTGTGATGATGTTGATCCCGGTGATCACGGTGGCGATCAACCATCACTTCACGATGTGGGGGCATTTCGGGAAGTTGCGACACAGCCCGACCCTGCGGTTCATTGTCTTTGGCGCGATGGCCTACACGGCGACCAGCCTTCAGGGCGTGGCCAACTCGCTTCGGTCCTACAGCGAGATCGTCCATTTCACGCATCATACCATCGCCCACGCCCATCTCGGGGTATACGGCTTCTTCACCATGGTGATGTTCGGGTCGCTTTATTACATCGTGCCCCGGATCACCCAGCGGGAATGGCCGTCGCTGGCATTGATCTCGGTGCATTTCTGGGGATGCGCCCTGGGATTGATCCTGTATGTGGTGCCGTTGAGCTATGGGGGAATCCTGCAGGGATTGGGGATGAACGATGCGTCCATTCCGTTCCTGAAGGTGGTGGAAGGGACCTTGCCGTGGCTGCGGATCCGCACTGGAGCCGGCCTGTTGCTGGCGCTGGGGCATGTGGCATTTGTGGTGAACCTGGGCTGGCTGTTGTGCCGGGTGTTCGGCCCCTATCGGAAGCCGGTGGTGGAACTCTTCA
>CAZDYB010000074.1:7657-12519 GCA_964509045.1 uncultured Akkermansia sp. | reverse complement strand
GCGGATCAGGCCGGGTCGACGTCAAAGACGGCGAGCCATTGTCGGGCACGGAGGGGATCGTTGAGGCAAAGCGATCCGGAGGTGATGCGTGGAATGGGTGATCCCTGACGAAGGCAGGGGCGGGTGGAGCGGAGGTGATCGGCGAATTGCTGGAATGATCCGACACCGGCATTGGGGAGCATCCGATGGGACACGATGCGGAAGTTGCCCCGGCGCCCGGGAGCGACGAGTCGCAGGAGTTCGAGGGTGAGTCGGCCCATGGTATGGCGGGGATTGATTTCCACCACGGGTTTTAGTCGGGGAAGGCCCTGGGCATCGCGGTAGATGAAGGCATCGATGCCGAGGGGGCCTCGATGACCGGCAGCGCGCAATCGGGGTTCGAGTTGGCGGAGGATCTCGAGGTAGAGGGCCTGGATGCGCGGGGCGATGTCGGGTGGAGAGTTGAAGGCGGCGAGGATTGCCGAAGGGGGGCGCCGATTGAATCGCGGCTCGGCCTGGTTGGCGAGGAACTGGCCGCGGGGATCGGTCTCGAGGCGGGTGTAACCGATGAGGCGTAGGAGCGAGGCGTCGAGATCGAGTTGGACGGAGAAATCGGCGATGCGATCGAGCCAGGGTTCGACGAGGAGGGTGCGGCCTTCGTTGAGGCGGGATTGGATCCAGCGTTCCTGCTGGGGGAGCACGGAGGGTTCCCACAGTCGGGCCATGGAATTGCCGGCAAGCCCGAGGTCGGACTTGATGACGACGCGGTGATGTCCGGTGGCGCGGATCTGTTGGATCAGATGGGTGGCCTCGTCGAAGGAACGGGCGATGGACCCGACGCAATCGGGTGGGGCGAGCCAGGGTTCTGAAGGGATCTGGGCGAGGAGATCGGAGAGGAACTGGGCGGAGAACGGCTTTCCATAGAGGGCGGCACGTTCGGGTGGGAATGGGTTGGAAGCGGGTTGGCGTGACGGGGGGAGGCGATGGAAGAGTGGTTGGAGGAGTTGGGAGGAATCGGGGGACCAGGCCCAGGGAGAGAGGGCGCCGATGGCGCGGGAAGCGAGGATGCCTTTGGGATCGATGCGGCTGGAGGAAAGAACCTCGAATTCCGGGAGCGTCACCCCCGCTTCCTGGAGAGTGGCAAGGAAGAGGGTATCGGGGCGTTGTTGGACCAGAACGACGTCATCCTGTCGGGCCAGGAAGATGGGGAGGGTCTCGAGGTCGCTGACGATGGCGGATCTGGTTTCCGACGGGGTGAAGACGTGACCGCGGGCGATGGATTCCTCGGCGAGGGGGTTGAAGAGATGGACGGTGGGAGCGCGACCGCGGGAACGGCCGTACACGGAGAGTTCGCGGATGAAGCGTTCGTCCAGTCCGGCGGTGCGACGGGGTTGGGGATCGGCCATGGGACCCTTGGCACGGGCGGGCGAGAGGGGGAACTGCAACTGGCGCTGATAGGCATCCCAGTCGTCGAGGGACGGATCCTTCCATCTCCGGAACCACTTGAGGCCATAGGCAACGTGGCTGATTTCGTCGTGATGGATGTTGTCGAGGATGGCGGCGGTGACGGGATCGCCGGCGTCGTTGAAGGCTTTCGAGTAGATGCGGGAGAAATCGAGGTTGGCCTGTTCGAAGGTGAGGGGGAGGCCGGTGACGTAATCGAGGGGGGACTGCATGCCGGCGAGGAGTCGCCAGAGATGACCGGAAACGGGCAGTTCACCGAAGTGGATGCCGCAGGCCAGCATTCGGTCGCGGTACCAGCGGGTGTGCCGTTGTTCGTCGCGGAGGGTGTGGAGGATGTCGCGACGAAAGGCTGGGGGAGCGTCCGGGAATCGGAGGAGGACGAGCGCCATCAATTCGACGGCGAGGAGTTCGTGATTGGCGAAGAAGTGCAGGATTTGACCGCGTTGTTCAGGCTGATCGATGTGTCGTGTGCCGGGGAAGGAGCTGGACGGAGGAGCCTCGGAGCGGACGACCGGCTTGAATCGGAGTTCGGTAGGGCGACCTGGGGCGTCGGGGGCCACGATGGCGGGCCCGGGATGGAGGTCGGTGAGGGGGCCGGGTTCGGCGAGTTTATCGTCGAGGGTGGAGCCGAAAAGGATACGTTCGGCGAACTCGCGGAGTTCCATTTTCAGCGGACTCCGAGCCGGGGCAACTGATCACGGTAACTGCGGGACAGGGTGACGCGGGCGCCGGTGGTGAGGGTGATGCTGTATTCGCCGTGGAAGAGGGGTTTGAGTTCCTTGACCCGGGACAGGTTGACAATGGCGGTGCGGCTGACGCGGATGAACTCCTCGGTGGGTAGACGGGTGGCAATGGAGTTCATGGTTTCGCGGATCAGATGGCAGTGGGAGCCGACGTGGAGTTCGACATAATTGTCGGCGCTGGCGATCCAGTCGATGTCGGGGATCCGGACGAAGGTGACCTTGCCATTGGACTTGATGGGGATGCGTTCCGGTTGTTTGGCGCCGGCCTTCAGGTCTTCCAGCATGGCAGCGAGCTTGGCCTGAAGGTCATTGTTTTTCGGGGACGCAACGCGGGTTCGGGCGCGGTCGAGGGCGACATGGAGGCGATCACGGTCGAAGGGTTTGAGGAGGTAATCGACGGCATGGACCTCGAAGGCGCGGACGGCGTACTGATCATGGGCGGTGGTGAAGATCACGGCCGGGGGTGAGGATCCGTTGAGTTTTCGAAGGACCTCGAACCCGTTCAGGCCGGGCATCTGGACGTCGAGGAAGACGACGTCCGGAGTTTCACGACGGACCGCGACGACGGCTTCCTCTCCGTTCTGGCACTCAGCCACGACGCAAACGCCAGCTTCGCGTACGAGGAAGTTCCTCAGTCGCTCGCGGGCGAGCGGTTCGTCGTCCACCACAATGACGCGCAAATCAGCCATCCTGACGGGGAACGTGGGCCAGTTCCTCTCCCTGTCCAATGGCTAATTGCGACGACACGACCGACCTGGTTCAGGCCGGGTGTGGTGTCAGCGTTTGGTGGGATAGCCGGGCCACCAACGTCCCATTTCCTCGGGGGTGGCAGGCACTTCCAGCGGGCGGACGATCCGGAACCCGAGGAACTGCGCGTCGGTCAGGTACCACTTGGACTTGGGCAGCTGCGGATCCCGCATCTTCCACGACGCATCGGAGGCCTTGCGGGCGGCGCTGCGGAGCATGTCGGGATCATCGTCCCAGCTTCCGCCGCGGGCGACGTTGGGATACTCGGTCTCGATGGCGACATAGGGTCGGTCGCCGACCTTGCCGTAGTCGTCGACATAACCGTCCATGACCCATTCGGCGACATTGCCGACGATGTCGTGGAGTCCCCAGGGGTTGGGTTTCTTGACCCCGACCTTCTGGTACTTGCCGTCGGCATTGTCGAAGTACCAGGCGTAATCGGCGAGTTGGGCGGGGTCATTGCCGAAGAAGTAGGTGGTGGTGGTGCCGGCGCGGCAGGCGTATTCCCATTCGGCCTCGGTGGCGAGCCGGTAGAAGTGGCCGGTCTTGGCGGAGAGCCAGCGACAGTACCGGGTCGCGGCGTAATGGGTCATGGAGATGGCCGGGAAACCGTCCTTACCCATGCCGAAGCTCATCTCGACGTAGGGAGTGGTCGGGCGACTGACGGCATCAGCTTCCTTGCCGAGGTATTGGTTCTTGCCATCGGTGGTGGCCATGGGAAGCAGCTCCGGATAGTTGAGGAGCAACTCGCGGTCGACCCGTTCGGTGGGAACGTTGTTGCCCTTCTCGAAACTGGGAAACTGGAAGAGCTCGTATTCGTCCCAGCGCACCTCGTGTTTACCCATCCAGAACGGGGCGATCTTCACCTTGCGCTGGGGGCCTTCGTCGGGCTTGCGACCCTTTTCGGATTCAGGACTGCCGAGGGTGAATTCGCCGGCTGGAATGACCACCATCTCGAACTTGCCCTCGGTACCGGCGATCGTGCCGGTGTAAGGCTTCATGTCGGAGACGGACTTCTCGGTGCTGTTCGCGAGGATCTTGGCGTGGATGGCGGCGAGGACCGCGGCGTCATCGCGCGCCTGGAGGCTGGCGGCTTCCTTCTGTTTCAGGATGAGGTCATCCGGCCAGTAGGCTCCCTGATCCACCCAATCCCGGACCAGATCGGACTGGGTTCGGGCGAGCGGTCCACCCTTGCCCTTGGGCGGCATCAGGTCGTCGTGATCCGCGGGCAGGATCAGGGTGGTGTAGACCTTGGACATCGAGGCATCACCGGGAACGACGGCATCCCCCTTGAAGAACTCGGACTTCACGTCCATGCGAAGCTTGCCCTTGGCATTGCCCTCGCGATGACAGGAGACGCAATAGACCTCGAAAATCGGGGCGATCTGCTTGGCGAAATCCACCTTCTCCTTCTGTGCCAGCTGGATGTCGTCGGGCCACGGAGCGCCTTGTTCGATCCAGACCTTGAGGGTTTCCTGCTGGGCCTTGGAAAGCTTCTCGCCCTTGGGTGGCATGATGTCGTCATGATCCTCGGGCAAGGCGGTGGTGGTGTAGAGGGGGCTCTTGGCGGGATCGCCCGGGACCAGGGCCGGGCCGGAGTCACCCCCCTTGATGGCATCGGCCCGGGTGACGAACCGGAGATCGCCCTTGGGTTTCTCGGGTCCGTGACATTTGAGGCAGTAGACTTCGAGGATCGGGCGCACCTGGCGCTTGAAATCGACGGGGTCGGCGGCGTGCGAGGCGACGCTGGCAAGGGCCAGTCCGGCGCTGATGACGGCAATTCGGTTCATGCGACAGTGGGGTGGATCATACACGGGGCGTTTCCCTGGGTGTCAAACGCGCTGAACGCCCGACGGGTGCAAAAGGTGAGGTCTTCAGACGGGTTCACGGAAGCTGATGATCCGTCCGGGAGGCAAGCATCGAAGTCTT
>CAZDYB010000074.1:0-7557 GCA_964509045.1 uncultured Akkermansia sp. | reverse complement strand
GGGCACAAAAAAGGCGGCGACAGATGTCGCCGCTTTCTTGGGGAAGCCTGGATCAGCGTCCTTCGGTCAGGGCTGCCGGGAGACCGCTTTCCCAGTTCTTGGGAGTGTTCCAGGGCCGGGTGTTGTCAGACAGTTCGTCATCGGTCCGGCAACCGGACAGGGCGAGGACGGAGCCGAACAAGGCGGAAACGATGATCAGACGGCGCAGCCAGACCTTCATGGGTGGATCAGTACAGAACCTTGTCGCCTTCGGCAACTGCGACATCGCCCTGACGCCAGTCGGGAAGGATGTTGGCGATGGAACGGGAAGGTTCAACGGAGACGATGCTGACCTTGCCGATGAGTTTGTCGCCGCGGCGGATGACCATTTCACCGCGTTCGAGGACGCCCTGATTGGCGCCGATGTCGAGCAGGACGAAATCCTGTTGGGGACCGACGGCGAGGACATTGCCCTTGAGGCCGGTGGGGAGGGCGATCTTGGTGTCGGGTTCTTCGTATTTGAGGAGGCGGGCCTTGAGTTGGGCGATATTGCGGAGGAAGAGGACCTTTTCTTCGGAGAGGGCATCCTTCTCCTCGATGGTCTGCTTGAGTTCGGCGCGCATCTGGGTGACCTGATCGGGCTTGACGCCGAGGGCCTGCCACTGGGCGAGTTCGGCCTGGGCCTCGCTCTTTTCGCGGGTGGTCTTGATCAGATTGGCCTCGAGGCTGTCGGCGCGCCGCTTGGTGGTGGCGGCCGTGGCGGAGACTTCCTCGAGTTGGGTGCGGGTGGATTCGAGATCGCTGGTGGTGGAAGCGAGTTCGGTGGAGGTCTTCTTGAGGTCGGCCTTGGTGGTCTCCAGGGTGGCCTGGGTATCACTCAACTGCTGGCTGGTGCTTGCCAGGTTGACCCGAAGGTCTTCCACGGTGGGTTTGGTGACCAGAATGGAGAGCGTCAGGCTGCCGATGGCGGCGAGAAGCGCGAGGATCAGAGCGATGCGCAGCATGGTAAGAAAGTTTCTGTCGGGACCCTACGGGAGGGGCGTTTCCAGTGTCAACGGCTGTCCCTGAAGGGATGATTGAGGAAATGTCCGGGCCAGAGCACGTTGCCGGGGTGGATCGGCTTTCATGAACAGGCGCGCCGCGCGCCCCTCTGACTCCCTGTGAACGACGTTGATCATCCTGTGCTGAAGGTGGTGTCGCCCGTAAACAGGGCACGGACGGTGCCGACCGGCTTCACGCTGATCGAGTTGCTGGTGGTGATTGCGATCATTGCGATCCTGGCGGCCCTGCTGCTGGCGTCGTTGGGTTCGGCCCGCCGGACCGCCCTGCGGGCGGGGTGCATCAATGATCTGCGGCAGGTGAACATCGCGTGGGCGCTTTACTCCGGGGACCATGCCGAGGCATTGCCCTTGAACGGGTATGGGACGCCGGAGGAACTGGGTGGGAAACGTCTGTGGGTATTGGGGTCTTCGCATCAGGATCTGGGTGCGTTTACCAATGTCGCCTACCTGATTGACCGCCGCCATGCGGCGTTTGCCGCCTATGTCACGGCGTCCAAGGTCTATCGGTGTCCGGCTGACCGCAGCCGGGTCGAGATCGGGGGGCAGAAGCATCCGAAGACACGTTCCTACGCGCTCAACGTTTACATGAACGGGGTGGAACCGGATCTCCGACTCCATTTTGGCAAGGGTCGACTGATGACGAAGACAGCGGATGTGTCGTTGGGGGATCCCTCCCGGCTCTTGACCTTTGTCGATGTGGCGCCCGGCAACGTCTGCAATTCGGCGTTCATCATCCACAACGGTCCCTTCACCGGCCTGTTCTATCATCTGCCGTCCTCGGAGCATGGCGGGGGTGGTGTGACCGGGTTTGCCGATGGCCATGTCGAGACCCCTCGATGGAGGGATTCGAGGACGCGTGAGGAGGGGCGGGCTGAATGGGTGCCGGACCATTGGACACTTTACCATCCGGGGAGCGTGGACCTGCGTTGGTTGCAGGAGCGTTCAACGGTGTTGAATCCGTAGGTGGCATCCGGCCGGGATGACCGAGCCTGCTGTCAGGATGCGGTGGAGCCTGTCGTTCGTGACGGGGATGGTCGACCGCTGGGATCAAGCCGTGTTGGCGGATCCCCGGGTCAATGCGCCCCGTGCGGCCCGGGTGCCGGTGGCGAAGCAGCCCTGGATCAGGTAGCCCCCGGTGGGCGCCTCCCAGTCGATCATCTCGCCGGCGACGAACACGCCTGGGAGCCGTCGGAGCATCAGGGACGGGTCCAGTTCCGACCAACACACCCCACCGGCGGAGGAGATGGCCTCGGCGATGGGTCGTGGGCGGGTCAATTGCAGTCGGCAACCCTTCACGGCAGTCACCAGGGATTCGGCGGAAGCGAAGGGTTCCTGACCGGAAAGGTTTCCAAGGATGGCCTTGGCCGCCTCGCCCAGCTTCCAGCGGGAACATCCCTGGGCGAGGAAGTCCTTCCGGCAGGGGCCGAGCCGTTGGAGGAGTCTCTCTGCCGACTGCGATGGTTTGAAGTCGATGACGATTTCCGGTTCCGGCATGGCCCTCAGGATGGATCCGAGGGCATACAGTGTGCCTCCTTCGAGTCCGTAGCGGGTGACCAACAATTCGCCTGTGACGACGGATGTCCCGGCCTGCACGCTGATGTTCTTCAGGGGATGCCCTTCGGCGCGGGCGAGGAGTGTAGCCGGCCAGGGAAGTTCCCAACCGCAGTTGGCGGGAGCCAGCGGCGTGACTGCCACGCCGGCCTTCAGGAGGGTGGAGATCCAGGAACCATCCGAACCGGTTTCAGGCCAGGATCCACCGCCGAGGGCCAGGATCACCGCATCGAACTCGAATCCGCGCACGTTACCGTCGGCATCGAATTCCACGTGCCACGAATCACCCGACGCGTGCAAGCCGGTCCATCGGTGACGGAGGGCAAACCGGATCCCGGATCCGCGCAGGCGTTCGATCCAACGACGCAGGAGGGGTGCGGCCTTCATTTCGCGGGGATAGACCCGGCCCGTGGTCGCGGCGAACGTTTCGATGCCCAGATCCGCTGCCCAACGGCGCAGGGCGGGGGAGTCGAAGTCGTTCAGGAGTGATTGCCAGAGGTCCCTGGGTTGGTACGGACCCGAGTACCGGGTGACGAAGCGGTTCGGGGGCTCGTCGTGGGTCAGGTTCAGTCCGCCACGGCCCGCCACGAGGAATTTGCGTCCCACGGACGGTTTGGCGTCGAACAGGGTGACGGTTGCACCGCCGGCCGCCGCCACCTCGGCGGCCCGGAGTCCGGCCGGACCCCCACCAATGATCGCAATCCTGATGCTGATGGCCGACTGAAACAGGGGTGGGCGGGCGGAGCAACGCTGGGGGGATGGGGATCAGAGTTCGGTGTGGGCGGCGCGGCGCAGGCCGAGGCGGTAGGGGAGTGCGCCGGCGAGGATGCTGAAGAGGAGGAAGAGGATCCAGGCGAAGGCGGCACGGCCCGATTCCGGTGGGTCATCGCGCCAGCCCCAGGGGGAACCGATGGCGAGGGTGACGACGGAGGTGAGGATGTAGAGGAAGCTGAGGACGAGACAGAAGGTGCCACCGAAGCCGGAGACGATCTTGGAGGGATTGGACTCGCGGAAGTTGGGGTAGAGGACGCCGAGTCCGACGGCGATGCCATTGAGGGTGAGGGTCATCAGGGTGATGGCGATGGCGAAGTAGCCGATGCGCAGGAGGTCGAGTCGGAGGAGCGTTCCGGAGAGGAGGGTGAGGGAGAGGGTGAGGAAGAGGGAGGTGAGGCTGGCGAGCCAGAACTTGATGCGAACGGCGCGGGCGAGTCCGAGAGGGGCCATGCCGACGACCCAGACCCGGCGGCCTTCGAGGGAGAACTGGGGATAGACGAACCGGGTGGTGATGGTGGCGACGTTGAGGGCGCAGGCGCCGAGGTTGAGGTAGGAGACCAGGCTGACCCAGAAGGGGGAATCGAGCTGCCGGGTGAAGTGCCGGAGGTTGATGATGTAGACGGTGAGGAGACCGAAGAGGAGGACGGTCTGGCCCCATTGGGTGGTGTCGCGCCAGAACACCCGGAGATCCTTGGTGACGATGGCCCGGGCATCGGAAGGCAGGCCGATGCGGGCGAGGAGTTGATCGAGTCGGTCAGGGGGGCCCCAGATGGCGGAGCGGGGTTGGAGATGGGGATTGGGAGGATTGGGTTGGTCGGGGCGCCAGAGTTGTCGGAGTTCGGTGGCGAGGACGGCCTGACGGGCTTCGGCGCGGCGGAACCAGTTCCATTCGGCGAAGGCGCTGCCGCGGCCTTCGACGCGGGAGGCGGCTTCGCGGAAGGGTTTGCCGAGGCAGAGGGTGCCGAGGCGGCCGACCAGCAGGCTGTTGGCGGCAAGGACCAGGGCGAAGAAGCCGGCGGCGGGCAGGGCGCCTTCGGCCCAGTTTTCGACACCGGCACTCAGCCAGTACGAGGGGAGGAAGGGAGACTGGGCGAAACCGGTGTTGATGAGCAGGCGATCCACGACAGCCTGCGCCCGTGCTTCGAGGAGTTCTTCGGTCACGGGTTCGGGTTTGAATCGCCAGGCGATGGTGGTGATGAGGGCGACAGCGGAGGCGAGGGCGGCGAGTTGGAAGGCTTTCCGGTCGAGGTGACGTGCGAGGAGGATGGCGCCGGCGGAACCGGCGACGCCGGGGATGACGATGAACAGCGCGATGACCCAGAGGGTGAATGGGTAGAAGTGCCAGGGGACACGATGGACGAGTCCGTAGGCGGCGAGGAGTGGGGCGACGAGGAAGAGGAAGGCCCAGGAGGCGAGGAGGGTGCTCTCGATGAGTTTCCAGGTGAAGATGGTGCCGATGGGGATGGGGAGGGGCAGGAGGAAGGCGGTCTCGCGGTTCCTGAAAAGGTTGGTGTAGGCGATGACCAGGCTGGAGAGGAGGAGCAGGAAGAAGAGGAAGGCGAAGAGCAGGTAGATCAGGCGCTCCACGAGGAGGGATCCGAGCCCGGGGAACCGTCCGATGAACCGGAGTCCGAAGTGGAACAGGTAGAAGGAGAGGACGAGGTAGCCGACGAGGAAGGAGGAGATGACGGCGACCAGCAGGCGGGACTGGGTGCGGAGGGACAGGAGACGACGCCAGGTGGCGAGCAGGTTGACCCGCAGCAGCGTGGCGAGCAGGGATGGCGACGGGTTCATGCGGGCGTGTCGGCTTCGGCCTGTTCGCCCTGGGTGATGGAGAGGAAGGCGCGTTCGAGGGCACCGTCGGTGCCGGCCTGGGCATGGAGTTCGGCCGGGGTTCCGACGGCGATGAGGCGACCGCGGTGGATGATGCCGACGCGATCGGCCATTTCCTCGGCGACACTGGTCTGGTGGGTGCTGAGGAAGACGGTCATGCCGCGGTTGGCGCGTTCGCGGAGGGTATCCTTCACCACGCGGGCATGATGGGGGTCGAGACCGACCATGGGTTCATCAATGACGAACACCTCGGGGTCATGGAGCAGGGCGGAGGCGATGGCGATGCGTTGGCGGGTGCCGTGGCTGAGGCCCTCGATGGGTTTGTGAAGCCAGGGTTCCAGTTGGAAACGCGGGACGAGATCCGCGGCGGCCCGTTCGATCCGGGCATCGTCCATGAGGAAGATCTGGCCGGTGAACCGCAGGAACTCCCAGGGGGTGAGCTTTTCGTAGAGGAAGGGAAAATCCGGGACGTAGGCGAGACGGGCACGGGCTTCGAGGGGTTGATCCTGGATGTCGAATCCGGCGATGCGTGCCTGACCGCGCGTGGGGCGGATGAGGCCCACCAACATCTTGATGGTGGTGGTCTTGCCGGCGGCATTGGGTCCCAGCACGCAGAAGAACTCACCCGTGGGCACGGTCAGGGAGATGCCGTCGACAGCGCGGACATCCCCGAAATGCTTCACCACATCGACCAGTTCGATCATTGGTGGGCGGACAGTGTGCCCGGGTGCGATCCGGCGCCAGTCCAACGTGGATGGATGGATTCCACGAAGCGGCGCCGGTGGATCGGCGAGCGGCACTCACCGCTCCGCTCATCAGCGGAAGTGGGTGTCGGCGAAGTCGAGGAAGATGCCCCAGTCGCCGGCGGTCATGGAGTGTTTCCCGGCGCGGATGTAATAGCCGAGGCGGCTGCGGACGAGGGTGCCGTTCGGGGGTTGTGTGGTGGCGTCGAGTCCGCCGGCTCCGAGCAGGCGATAGACGGGTTCAGCCGCCTTCAGGACTTCGAACTGGCCGGAGGGGTTGGCCCATTGATCGTCTTCTGCATTTGAGAGCAGGACCGGACGTGGGGCCATCATGGCGACGAGGCAATGCTGGTCGAAGGGCAGTCGGGCGGTGTTGGTGTTGAACTGTTTGAAGGCGCCATTGAACCAGTGGGGGAAGGCGGTGTTGATGCGTTGCACCGACTCGCCCACGGTGCCGCGACTCGGGGCGGTGCCGCCACATCCTGCCTGATGCGGGATGGCCAGGGCGATCCGTTCATCGAACGCCCCGGCGAGGAGCGCGGTCTTGCCGTTGCGGGAATGGCCCACTGCCGCGATCCGGCGTCGGTCAATGCGCGGATCGGTCATCAGATAATCAACGCACCGATGAAATCCCCAGGCCCAGGCGGCGATGGTCCCGCGATCGGAGGTCTGGATGGGGCGTCCCAACGCGGCATCGACGGCAGCGCGTACCCCATCGGAGACGTCGCCGCGGTCCGAGTCGATGTCGGTGGAACAGAAGGTGGCGAAGGCGTAGCCGCGTCGGAGGATCTCCGCGATGGGCCAATCCTGGGCCTGACCGCCGCGGGCGGCGTCGGTGGCGAGGTTGTTGGTGCAACCCTTGCAGGAATTGTAGAGCCAACCGCGGGTGAGCGGCACGCGCGGATCGGTGGTGACCGCGTGATTGCCGCAGAAGTTCATCGCGAGGAACACCGGTACGCGTCGGCGGGTGGCGTTGGGTGTCACCAACATCAGGTCGATGCCCACTGACGCCGGCGCCCCGCAATCGATCCGGATGAAACGCACCGTGCCGAGTCCGTCGAGGAAGTCGGCGTGGATTCCGACGGAGGTGAACCGGGCGGGTTCGCCCGGGGGCGGCAGTTCGCCGTACATGTAATGCTGGAAGAGTTGACGGAGTTCGGGGCGGCGTTTGCGTTCCCATTCGCGCCGGGATTTGACCGGCTCACCCGAGAGCATCCGGAGCGGGTCGGGCAGGTCGGGTTGGCTGGGGAGGCTGGCGGGGGGAGGGAGGGGTGCGGCGAGGAGGGAGATGTTCATGAGACCCAGCAGGATGCCGAGCAGGCGGAGGCGAGGGAACATGTTGGGATCATGACGCTGGGAAGGCTGGGATTGGAAGTCGCAAGGGCCATGGGCTTGCAATGGAGCGGCGAGTTGTCCTCGACGATGGAGGGGGGGGATGAGGACGGCGAGTGGAACCCACGGCTCCGGATCAGGGGATGGGAGGGATGCGGAGTTTCCGGTGTTGGACGGGGTCGGGGTAGTCGTAGAAGTCCTCGAGGGACAGGCTCCCTTCGAGGCCTTCAGGCATGAGGGACATCCCGGAGAACAGGAAGCCGAGGAGGAGGAATCGGGAAGGG
>CAZDYB010000073.1:0-12561 GCA_964509045.1 uncultured Akkermansia sp. | reverse complement strand
GGACTCGACATCGGTCTCGCCTTCGCCTCAGCTTTCCTCGCAATCGCTGCGGTGGCCGTCCAGTACTGGTTCGTCACCCAGCAGTGAATCGTCCTCTATCTCTTGATCCATGGCATCTCCCCATATCGTCACGCTGACAGCGCAGAACTTCGAGTCAGAGGTTCTCAAGTCCGGGCAGCCCGTTCTGGTCGATTTCTGGGCTGAATGGTGCGGCCCCTGCAAGATGTTGGGTCCCGTCCTCGACGAGCTCGCCACCGAGTACGTCGGCAAAGCCCGCATCGGAAAGGTCAACATTGATGATCACCAGGACCTCGCAGTCCAGTTCGGCATCAATTCCATCCCCACGCTGTTGCTCTTCAAAGGAGGGCAGGTTGTAGGGCAGACAGTCGGGCTCAAACCGAAGACAGCCTTGAAGCAGGCACTCGACGCGAGCCTCACCTGAGACTCTGTTCGTGGCCGGTGTCCGGTCATGACGACCCGCTTTGCGCCCGCAGGTTCACGCCAGCGGGCGCTTTTCTATTCCCAGATCTCCACCCTGCTCAATGCCGGGTTTCCCCTGATGTCGGCCTTGGAACACCTTTCAAGGACTCCCACGACCACCGGACTCCGATCCCCCATCCTGAAGTTGCTTCAGGGCATCCAAAACAATCTGACCTTCAGCGAAAGCCTCGAATGTCTGGGTCAATGGACACCCGATTTCGACATCGCCCTCATCCGGGCCGGAGAGCAATCAGGCACCCTTGACCGCGCTCTTGCCGTACTCGCGCGCCATCACGATTCCCGCGCCACCAACCTTCACGCCGTCCTCCAGGAGGCGGTCTATCCTGCCCTGGTCCTCCATATCGCCCTGTTCATCGTCCCACTTCCCCGCCTCGTCCAAACCGGCAACGTCGGCCTCTACCTCCTCCAGTCAGGAGGCACCCTGCTCACCCTCTACCTGCTGGTTGCGATCATCGCCGCTGCAATCCAACCGAATCGCTCCCTTGCATGGCGCTCGCGGATCGAAAAGATCCTGGTTCACATTCCGGTGTGGGGTTCTGCACGAACGGATCTCGCCCTGGCTCGCCTCGCCGGCTCCCTGCACGCCCTTCTCTCGGCCGGCATTCTCGTGACTGAAGCCTGGCCGCTCGCCGCTCAGGCCAGCGGATCCCCGATGCTGATCCGGGTCGTCGAACTCTGGCCTCCCTTGCTGCTTTCAGGTTCAACCCCGTCAGAACTCGTCAGCAATTCGGGCGTATTCCCCGATTTCTTCTCATCCGCTTACGCAACAGGAGAAGTGTCCGGAAGACTCGAAGAACAGCTCGGTCGATTGGAAAAATACCACGAAACAGAGGGATTCCGTAAACTCAGAACCCTCAGCACATGGAGCCCCCGCCTGCTCTACGGCGTGATTGCCATCTGGATTGCATTCCAGATCCTGATCATTGCCGGAGGATACGTGAGCACCCTCAATCAATTGCTCGGGGAATGATCCGGACGCAACGGACACAGCTTCAGGCCCTCACTGCGTCAAGACTGCCGCGGGATCGCCGCCATGAAGCAGGAAAAGCACCGCCATCCTTACCGCAAGGCCGTTCGTCACCTGCTCAAGGATCACTGACTGGGGTCCATCGGCCAGTTCGCTTTCGATCTCCACCCCCCGATTGATCGGACCCGGATGCATGATCAATGCATCCGGCCCCAGCAACCGAAGTCGGTTGTGATTCAAGCCAAAGAGGGACGCGTACTCTCCAATCGAAGGAAACATCCCCTTCCTCTGCCGTTCATGCTGGATCCGCAGCAGGTTCACCACGTCGGCGCCCCGGATTGCCTCATCCACATTCCAAACCACCCGGCAACCCATCTTCTCAAAAAGACGGGGAACCAGCGTCGGTGGCCCACACAACGTCACCTCCGCACCCAGTCGTCGAAGCGCCCAGATGTTGGATCGGGCAACCCGACTGTACAGGATGTCCCCAAGTATCGTCACCCGCAGCCCCGCAACCCGTCCCTTTCGTTCGCGGATCGTGAACACATCCAACAGACCCTGGGTCGGGTGCTCATGGGCGCCGTCACCTGCATTGACGATGTGGGCCCTGGCAAACCGCGAGAGGAAATGGGGCGCTCCTGAAGCCCCATGGCGAAGGATGATGCAGTCCGCATTCATCGCTTCGAGGTTCCTCAGGGTGTCCTTCAGGGTCTCCCCCTTCTTCAGTGAGGAAGCTTCTGCCGTAAAATTGATGACGTCGGCAGACAAACGCTGCGCCGCCAGCTCAAAACTGATCCGCGTGCGCGTGCTGGGCTCTACAAAGAGGTTGACCACCGTCCGCCCCTTGAGCGCGGCAATCTTCTTGTCCTCGCGACATCCCAATTCCCGAAACTTCCTGGCTGTATCCAGCAGGAGAATCAGGTCCTCGGCACCAAGGGACTCAATATCGAGGAGATCTTTGTGGCTCCAGGTCATCACCCAGTCATTGAACTGCCCTGACGCGCCCGGCGCCACCCGGATCGATACTTGGAGACCCAATCGATGAGCGCCGCATCGAATCCGATATCCCTCCCCACCTTTTCGGACTCAATCCACTTGTGACGCAGGATCTCCTCGCGCTCGGCCAGGAACTCGCGATAGAGCGTCGTGTTTTGCAGCAACGCGTGCGCTTCGCGTCGCTGATCAGATTCGTTACCCATAGGACCTCCGACTGGAAACATACTGTAACACTTATCCTCGGGACTCAACCGGCATGTGGACGATTTCTGTGATGCCCTTCCTGAGATCCCCAACACCACGATTGGCATTTCATTCAGATCTCCACATCGTCACGCGTGAAGTTCGTCTTGGTCTGGGTACTCGGTCTGAGCCTGTTCGCCGCCATTGTTCCACCCGGGATCATCAAGGCTTCCCATCGGACCTACGTGCTCCGGCAATCCGGGCGATGGCTTCTTTCTCCAACCATCCCCGGCAGGTTCGACGCATCGGCACTCTTGCGACTTCCAGGGGGCTCGTTGGCAACCGTCAACGACAAGGCACTTCCCCTTTGCAAGGTCGTCATCAGGACCAATGGCACCGCCACACTGGTCCCCATCCCCGAACTCTTTTCCCTGGAATCGGTCCGGATCGCTGCCGGCAACCCGCGTTACGTGCCTGATACCGAAGGGATCGCAGTCGATGAAGCAGGGAGAATCTACATCTGCACGGAGGGCCAACGCTGGATCTTCCGCTGCGAAGCGGATGGCTCCGGGGTGATCCGCCTGGACATCGACTGGACCCCGGCAAAGCGCTGGTTCAACGCCAGTGAAGGCAATGCGGCCTGGGAGGGAATTGCCGTCGGTAACGGCAGACTCTACCTCGCCAATGAACGCAGTGTCGGACGCATCGTGGTCGTTGACCTGATCGACTTGAAGGTGATCGACGACTTTCAGGTCGCCCCGGCTGGCAAGGCTGCCCGGGACGTCCACTACTCGGACCTCTGCTGGTGGAAAGGGGACCTGTGGGTCCTGTGCCGGGAAAGCCGTTGCGTCCTCCGCGTAAACCCAGCAAACCATTCGGTTCTGGCCGAATTCGACTTCTCAGCAATCGAACTGGATCGAAACAACACCTACCTGAGCGCCCTTCCCTTCGGATTCGTCGAAGGACTGTCTGTGGACGACGACTCCATCTGGCTCGTGGTCGACAACAATGGGATCCCAAGGCGCTCCGCCCCCACCGACTTCCGAGGTCTTCTCTTCCAGTGCACACGCCCCGACCAGGAATCGCCCGCGGAAAGGTGACCTGTACCCCGGGGAACCGGTGAATCGCTCCCCAATGGCACCGAGCGGAGGTTCAGGTCCCGACACCGATCAGAAATTAAAATGCGCATCCACCCAGGATGCGCATGAACCGTGGCGAGGGATCTTCAGGAGGAGATCAGTCCTCGAAGGACTTGCCACACCCTCAACTGCTCGCTGCATTTGGATTCTTGATCTTGAATCCGCCGCCGGTCAGGGCGTCGCTGAAATCAACCGTACTGCCCCGGATGTAATTGGCACTGAATGGGTCCACCAAAACGGTCACGCCATGGTACTCGTTCAACAAATCGTCATCCCTACGCTCGTCAAACAGCATCCCGTACTGCATCCCCGAACATCCACCCGCCTCGACATAAACACGCAAATGCTTACCTGAATTCTCTGAATCACCGGCCAGCATGCTGGTGATCTCTCGCGCTGCAGACTCGGTCAATGTCAGTACCGAGTCCGAGGCAGCAGTGGTCGCGGTCGTTGTATCAGCACTCATGTTGATTCAGGCTAAAACGGTCAGGCCCTGTGTCAATCGGGCACATTCCCACTTTCTCAAGCCAATCCTGCCAAGGTTGCCTTGATGGCCTCAAAGTTGGGCAGATCCTTGGGAGTCGGAGTCTGCTCCGAATAGCGGACAATCCCTGCCCGATCCACAACGAACGCTGCACGTGCGGAAGTGTCGCCAATCCCAGCCAACCCCGGAAACCGCACCTCATAGGCGTCAGTGACTGTCTTGTTCAGATCACTCACCAACGTGATCCCGATGCTGTGCTGTTTCGCCCAGGCCTCCTGCGCAAAAGGACTGTCCACACTGATCCCAATCACCTCCGCTCCCAACTCCGCGTATCGACCCAAACCAGCCGTGATGTCGCACATCTCCTGTGTGCAGACTCCCGTGAAGGCCAAAGGGAAAAAGAGGATTACCGTGTTCTTCTTACCAAGATTGCCCGAAAGCGAAACATCCACCAACCCGGACGCAGTCTTGGCCTTGAGGGTGAAATCCGGAGCGGGAGAACCGACTTGAATTGGCATGGCGCGTGTATTGAAACGATTGAAACCTGTGTCCCCAGATTGCCAGATCCCAACGTCAGGTGTCAAACAGCGCCCCATCGACGATGGAGCCGGATTTCCGGTTGGCTCAGGTATAGGTACCGATACACTTCCCCGAGATGACTCAAGAGGAGGCAATTTCCCTGTTCCGCCAGACGGGCGCACTGCTGGACGGACACTTCGTCCTTCGAAGCGGACTGCATTCCAGGCAGTTCTTCCAATGCGCCCTCGCCCTTCAGCAGATGCCCATTGTCGAACGTTTCGGAAAAGCACTGGCAGACCGGGTCCGCCATCTGGGAGCCCAAACGGTGATCGCACCGGCAATGGGTGGCTTGGTGATTGGACAAGAAGTTGCGCGCCAACTCGGAATCCGATTCATTTTTGCAGAAAAGGAGGACGGCCACCTGGTCCTGCGTCGCGGTTTCACCATCGAGTCCGGAGAATCCCTGCTGATCGTTGAAGATGTCGTCACCAAAGGCGGGCGGGTGCGGGAAACCCTGGACATCGTCCAGAACCGCAATGGGAAAAGCCTGGGTGTCGCCATGCTGGTGGATCGGTCGGATGGAAACCTGGACTTGGGGGTCCCGACCCACAGCCTGATCCGGTTGAACGTCGAAACCTTCCCTGCGGATCGCTTGCCTCCTGACCTGGCAGGGCTGCCTGCCACCAAGCCGGGAAGCAGATAGGCGGCACTCGCCTACCTCAGGAGGGCCAGCAGGCGGCGCCACTGGGCAAAGTGGCTTTCCATGGATCCCTCAGTCCAGATTGCACGGTCGGCCATCTCCATCTTTCTCGAAACCGACCACTGTGAGCCGATCCGACTGCGAATCGCTTCCCCATCCCATCCACGAGTAACGAGTCTCTGCATCTGGGTGACCTCAGAGCATCCGATCGCAATCACCAGATCGAACTGGTCCTGATAGCCCTTCTCGTAAAGCAACGGGATTACGACAAAAGCAGATTCCCGGCCCTCCAACGCCAATTGTCTCAGCATCTGCTGCCACGCCCGGTGGATCCGGGGATGCAGGATGGCTTCCAGAAGCCTTAGCTCTTCAGGGTTCGAAAAGACGCGCCGGCCCAAGCCGGGCCGATCAAGGGATCCGTCGGGCAACAAAACCGAAGGACCAAAGGCGTTGGCGATCTCACTCAACCCCTCAGTACCCCTTGCAACAGCCTGATGAGAAATCTGGTCAGCATCGACAACCGCGATACCGACAGACTTCAGGAAACCGAAGGCGGCAGACTTCCCACAACCAATGCCACCCGTAATGCCAATTCGCAGCATCGGAACAACGGCAGAAAAAAACCGCCCCGAAGGGCGGCTTGGTGAGGCTACTCGTCGAGGAGTACCCTGTAGGCCCTCATCGTCGCACCTTCAGGAATGGGATCCCGTATCCACAGGATCTGGTTTGAATTCGATGGGTTGGACACCTTCTCCAGTGTAGTCCACCCAGACGATAGTTCCGTGGTGTATTGGACCGAGTACGACTGCCACGGGGCAGCCTCCCACGTGATACGGAAGCCCTTCGATCCATCATCAACCACCTGAGCGTTCTGGACCACCCCATCGAAAGGATGTGAATCAAACGCATTCACCATGCCATCCCCGTCGGAGTCGATGATCGTGCTGTACCTGAGGCTGCGCGAAACCAGCCCGGATCGGCCAGCAACAGCCACCATCGGCGACAAGGCAGCATCCATGAAATCGACGTATTTGAACCGGCCACCGCTGGCCAATTCAAGTCCCGCCGCATTGACGTTTGCCGAACCGAAATAAACGGTGAATCCCGCCGGGATATCCAGATCGACCAGCAGAATCACCTCAGCCCCATTGGTGACGACCACATTGGGACTCAGATTGAGCGAGCGCACATAGAGGGCGTTCCGAATGCCAGTACCCACGAAGCGGAATCCGGAGAATCGTCCAGCGTCCAGATCAAGCGAGGCAATCGAAGCTCCATCGAACGCGCTGGTAGCTGGCCCCTTGTCTTCACCAGGCCAGTGAAACTCCACTTCCTGAAATGGCTGGGCGTTCAAGGAGATTCGAAGATTGTTCAGGTCCACCACCGGAGGCATCGCCGCCAAAGAGAAACGATAGACGGTATTCACAGCAGCCCCCTCAGGCTCCACGACGAACGAATCCCTGACCCCAATATCCACCGTCGGTGCCGCGAGAACCGTTCCACCACCCAAGGTCAACTCCCCAGCGGTGATGCTGAGCTGTGCATATGACTGAACATTTCCCTGTAGGAATATCGGGGCAATCTCGGGGTTGTCCGGAACATTGATCAGAGATCCTGCAACCCGGTTGGTTGCCCGGATGATCGCCCTGTCTGCCTCCAGGCTGATGGGTCCCGATGCAGCCTGAACATAGGCATTGGCGCCAAACTCCAGGAAGGCAGACCGGATCCCAATATTTGCCGAACGCAGGACGCCATTGTTGACCACGGCTTCCATCCTGTTCGGACGATCGGTTCCCAAGGCGATGCTGTTGGAAACCAGCAGAGTCCCATTGTTGGTCAGAGTCTTCAGCAAGGGCGCATTGCCAACTCCCAACCCAAAGTCCCCGTTCTGTGTCCCGTCATTCCCACGGATCTCCAACCGCCCATTCACTGTCAGATTCTCGACGTTCAGCTTTGCAAACCTTGAAACCGTCAGGAAATCACCAATCACCAGATTGGTACTCGTCAGACTGATATCCAGTACCGGTGTTGGGAACTCAGTCGTCATGTCGGCGTCCACCAACATCACATGGAACACAGCTTCCAAGGGTATCACCACGTCCTCGCCCGGGGGATCCTCAGGGTTCGCGGGAGGCGGAGCCGGAACGCTCACCTCGGAGGTGTTGGTGAAGGTCGTCGAGAAAATGGTCACCAGACCCGAGAGCCGCTGTACCTCAGACCTGAAAACGTTGCTCAAGTCGAGATTGCCAGACTTGCTCGTCAGGTCCGCCGTGATGAACGGCGCATCGATCGACGCATTTGCCAGAGAAACCAAATCTCGGGCATGGATGACCACGGGACCCTGACCCCGGATCCGAGTCCGCGACAGATTCAGCACATCCGCATCAATTGCCAGACGACCCAATCCGTTGGTGGGAGAAATATCAGGAACCGACGGACTGATCGGCAAGCGCCCCGGAACAACACCCAACTCAATCCGGTATGCCATGTAGGGGTTGGTTGCCGCATTCAAGACATATGGCACCGGATTCGTTGCCCCCGGTCCGACCCAGTGGGTCAAAAGATCCGAGCGCAAGGGGTTGGTCGAGACCAGACTTCCAGGACTGCTGGGTAGAGTTCCAATCGAATCAAAGAATTCACCAAGACCAGCGTTGAAGGCATCCGGGGTGATGGTATTGGCCACACTGAAAGGATTGATCACGTCCGGGGTTGTGATCCTCGAAATGAACAGGTTGGTGGGACGACTTCCCAAACCATTGTCCCGATTGGTCAAATAGATGATCTGGGGATCGGAACCAAAAGTATTCCGGATCACCAGGCTGACAGCATCATCAGCTCCGGTGATGTTGTTGGTTGAGACACCGCTCAACCTCACGAAGACCGTCGGAAGCGAACCCGCGGCTCCGCCTCCCTGTACCGAGGCATCCACCAGGAGATTGGTTGAAGCGCGACGAACCAGCACAATCGTGAACGTCTGATTGGTCGAGGGCGCTTCAGGCGTGGCAGCATCCGCGGCCGGGGTCGCCCCGTTCCAAAAGAAGGGCACCACGTTCCGATGCAGCTGATTCACACCACCACCAAATCCGAGTAGTGGCCAATTGAGAAACTGCGGGATGCCGCCCGCAGTGGCGGTCCCGTCCGTGGTCAATGGCCGGTTGGGCGTTCCGACACGATAGGATGCGAAAGCGGCAATGTTGGTGACAGAATTGGTCACCCCCAAGACGACCTCGGTGAGCGGCTCGGTCCGGAGGAGACTCAATCCCCCCGCATATCCAATTCCCGTTTCGCCATATGCCCAATGAATCTCGGTCACTCCCGGAATCGGATTGAAACCACCCTCAATGTCCGGCCCATTGTCGATTTGATCTGGAGGCGGATTGATGCCGACCACCGACCGGCTGAGGTCCACATTGCCGCCCCGGATGCTCAACTCGCCGCCTGAAGAACCGAAGAGCGCCCCTCGGTTGACCACCCGGTCAGCCCAGATGCTCATGTAACTGACCGGAAGAGACCGATACTGATTCCGGATATTGGCTCCAAACGAATCGATTTGGTCCGCAGTAAGGAGCCCAAGAGGAGACCGGAGCAAGAAGTCGTTGAATACATTCCGCGCGGCCTGAAGGTTGTCGACGGCCTCAATCCGTCCACTGACCGAATTTGAAAAAACCTGCGATGGACGTTGGGTCCCATCCGCGCCGTAGAAGCCGAACCGGATCCCAGGCTGCGAGAGGATCAGCCCGGAATTATAATAGAATTCGGTGGCTTGCGTATCGTAGGGACCAACAATGGGCGTCAGGGACATGAATCCCCGATTGTCGAACACGGTGGCATCAATCGGGAACTCGTCCGCCACCAACCCAATGTTGAGATAGATCGGTGAAGTTGCCCTCAGCCCACATGCCGCGGAGACAACTGCCAGAAAACCAAAAAGTATGCGTCTCATGGAATGAAAAGTTAGTTGGCGCCGCGTACGATATTTTCAAGGAAGCGAAGGTTCATGCGGCCAACCGGATACACCGTGGGAGCATTGGTGCTGCCATCGTAGGATCCCCAGACAAAGAACGTGAAACCCTCTTCCTCGGTCAGGTTGTCGGACACATTGCTGTTCACTTCCTGCATTCCGATCCGATTGAGTTGGATCGAAAGCACTGACGCTCCCGCGTCCTGGATTCCCGGGCCTCCGGTGCTGAAGCGACTGTTCAAACCGGACAGATTGACCAGGCCATTGCCTGCGAACAGGAACCAAGGTGAGGCCGACCCATCACCGACAGCGCCCCGATCAACCGCCGCAAAGGTGATGTCCGGACGGGTCATCAGACGTTCGACATTCTGTGACCGGGTAGGTCCGCTTACGCCATTGGTGGAGTAGGTATCCGAATAACGCAGGGCCACAGGACGGGTGTAAGAGTTAAGGAGGGGATCGAGATCCGCCCGGATGAACTGAACCTTGTCGATCCCGCCTCGGACGCCAACGTTGACCGCAGCCGCAACGGCATTCGTATTTCCTCCGGTCCCCCCGGTGGGATCACCAACCACAACGCCAATCCCGTGATAGGGATTCCATCCCCCGGAACCTCCTCCACTTCCTCCGATCTCCTGCACCTGGGCACTGCTCCTCAGGCTGGTTCCGGCAGGCAACTGCTCAACCAGCTTGGTTCCAGGGTGGTAAAGATAGCGAATCCCCCCCACGTCATCCCGGGTCAACCCGGTGAAAAACATTCCGTTGGCGGCGCTTCTCCTGATCACCCGATCGTCAACATAGGCAGCGCCGGTAGCAGTTCCGGCCACCGTGATGTTGGGCTCTGCTGGATCCAAAGATATCTCATGGGCATCCCATTCATCATCCCCAATCAATTGGATCTGATAAGTGTACAGGGTGCCGTTGATGTAGGAACTGGGAAGCAGCGAGATTGGATCGTAATTGCGCTTCACCGTCAGGAAGCTGCGGACAACATCGCTGGGCCGCTCAACAGCCCGTAGCGTCCAGGCATATCGTTCCGGGTTCGACAGCCCCAATTGAAACATCAACTGACCAAGAACAGTGGACTTGATGTCGTACAACCTCAGATTTCTTGCCGTATGGTTGATCCGGGAAGTACTCAGCGGGTAAGCATCCGGATTGATCATGGATGCAGGCGGCAGATCGTTGATGATCTTGATCGCCTCCTCGACTGCCTGGATTCCCTCGGCTCCGAAGAACTCGACATAGCTCGGGTCGAATCCGTAGACAATGAAGGGCTGATTGAATCGGTACCCTTCACCCAGCACCATCGGGCCCTGATCCGCATCCAGCGTCCCACCTCGTTGATATCCCAAGTCGGCGGTCATCCAGGCCTCCGCCAAGCCATTCAGCGAAAAAGCCTGAGCGCCTGAAGCCAGCATCCCGGCCCCGGCAATAGCCGTAAGTGTCTTGAATCGGTTGAACATAGGTCAGTGGATGCGTTTGACTCGAAAGTAGCGATTTCCGAGGGTGCCAGAGACGATCTGGGAGTCGATGGATGACGAAGCGAAGCGATGTCCCCCGATGTCCTGCCAGACACTCAGGTCTGGAGATCCTTGAAGGACATAGACTCCTCCAGGCGAGGTCTTCCATTCCAGAAGACTTCCCTGAGCAGTTCCCTGAATCACCACGCGCAACACATCCTCAGTGTTTCTGGGGTTTGTTCCCGCAAGGAACTCTTCCCGATCCGACATGCCATCACCGTCCGAGTCGATTGAGGGAAGCGTCCATCCAGCCGGGTCCGAACCAAAGTACATCTCCTGCCAGTCATCCGGGATTCCGTCGCCGTTGTTGTCTTTTCCCCAGGTCCGGGCGGATCCGGAGGGCGACACAGGGGAACGACGGCCATCAGCCAGAACGTAGGAGATTTGAACCGAGTGTGTTGTTCCAGGAAGGACATCAGGGGATGTCCAGAAGGGAACGGTGGTCTGGAAGGACTCAGACCCGTCGAACAGGATCTCATAATGCCCCACCTCCAACCCTTCCACCTGGGGCCATGCAGCCCGCAATTGCCATGAGGAGAGCGCATTGACGATTGGCGCTGAGGGAGCAACGAGTGGCTCTCCCTCGATCACAAACCGTTGAAAGGCCAGTTCCTGACCATCATTGATACCACGCCAGTCGGACCAGGTGACCAGGAATCGACCTGATGGAGACGCTCCAACGACGGGATCGATCTGATCATTCCGGGTGATTGTATTGACGACGAAGGAGTCACCAACCGGCTCTCCCTGAGCGTCAAGGATCCGGGCGCCAACGCCAAGATTGGATCCATCCATCCGATCCGAGGACCAGACCGCCAGAACAGAGCCTCGCGCGCTCGCAAGACTCAGGGTTGTTTGACCGCCTTGGGCTTGATTGGAGACTTGCCGCTCTCCACCAATCGGTTGGAGCCCGGAATCGAAGCGCCTGAGACGAGCGGTCCACCCTGCCGAAAGTGAGCCAGCGGATACCAACCCCGCCTGGACGACAGACTGGGCTGATGGAACTGCCAACCTGGACCATCCGACCCAGAGCTGGTCTTGAACTTCAAGGAGGACTGGCTGGGCAACACCGTCCGAGGTGGTATTGACCCTGATTTCGGAGCCCGCAGCAACGCCGTCGCCACCAAACTGTCTGACGTAGATGTCCGAACGGTTTGCTCCAGTTTGCTCATCCGAGATCCACGCAACCGCAAAGCCAGCTCCAAATGCGCTCACCGCGGGGTTCCGCTGGTTCCCAACCTTGAACTCATTCACCGGGATGGGATCCCCGACGAGCCCAGCTGCGCTGGAAACCCGACGGGCCAGCACCCCTTTGCCGCTCCCGTCGCTGCCTTTTGCCTCCCAGACGACCACAGCGGTGTCGTCGGCCAAGACGCAGATTGCGGGTTTGCGATTGTCGGAGGCAATCGATGTGCTCACCAAGACATCGTCCGAAAGGAAGACCCCTCGCGAGTCCATCCAACGAGCGAAGATGGCCTGTTGCTCACCTGCCCCGCCCTGCCACACAAACAGTCGGTTGCCGCCCGGGAAGATCGCCACGGCGACCTTCTCCTGCTGGCCAGCACCCTGCTGATTGACCCTGAACCGC
>CAZDYB010000072.1:0-12567 GCA_964509045.1 uncultured Akkermansia sp. | reverse complement strand
AAATCTGGGTACCGCACATCCCCGCTGCGATCACCGAGAACTCCTGCCCAACCTGACCAACCAGCGTCGCCGTGTCCGCCAACCCAGCATCGCCACCAACATCAGCCAGCCAGATGCCCAGACTCCAGCCTCCGGCACGTACAGGTAAACCGCCCGAATCTCCGTCTCAAAGAGGTAGCCACTCGCCCCTGCCATGGAGGTCACCTTCGGATTGGTTATGAAAACATAAGGTGACGATGTGCCTATGTCCGTCAGATTATGGAAACCGACCCCAGACCCGCCCTCCGTCATCGAAGGCGAGAATCCAATCCCCACCGTTCCACCACCACCAAACAACCCGGCGGTCGGATCCCCCGGGAGATTGGGATCGCCATCTTTGAAATAGGATTCCGTCGACCATTCCGATGCTCCTGCCAGTGTCACACCTGTTCCGCCAGAAACAGACTGGTTGAGTAACTGAACCAGCTGCTCGGTGGAGGAAACCGGCACATTTCCACTCGCCGTTGGAAGCAGCCAGGACCCATTGCCGGACGCCCTCAGATCGAATGTCTGCAATTCCTCCGTGCTTGCCACCAGCGTGGCCTCCAACCGGACGCGCATCCGTAGAAACAACTCCACTTCCACCATGTACTCCGCCCCAACCGGGGCCTGCGGCAACTGCAACGTCAGCGATGTCCCAGCAAAATCTGCCGGCGGTGCATAAATCCAATCCGTAGCGGGATCCGGGTAAGTCAGCGACACACTCATTTCCTGGCGCATCGCATAGGTCCCATCGCTCAGGCTGGTGGCCACCACCGGCCCAATCACGGTCGCTGTCTGACCCAGCGCAACCGGGATCATCAACCCGGCCAAGCAACCCAATCCCCACCCAGTCCAATCACTTCTCATAGCTTTGCATCACCCGCAACTTGTTCTGCCTGTCCCGGATCACCGGACCTCCGCTCGATAAAACACATCCCCCGTCCCCTCCGACCCAGACACCTCATGGGTCAAGACTCCCGATCTGTCGGAATATCCGATGCCCACTCGCACCCAGTCTCCACTTATCAAATTCGTGGTGGACTCAATCCACACCTCCCGTCCGGGTTCCGTCCTCAGGACCAACGTCATCAGATCCCGCGCCGCCGGTTCACCCCCTCCAACCAATCCCAGATCATCTAGGATCCGTGCAGGTCCATACAGCTTCTTGCTGCCGTCCAGCTCCGTTTCCCGCAGCCAGACCTCGGCACCCACCCAGTTACCCCCTTCGCCAATCTCCGCCAGATACCATCCGCCGGTTCCTGAGTTCTCCGCCGGCACCAGGTCATCGTTCAACAACTGCATCCCCTGGGACCCCATCCACACCAGATCGAATCCCAATGCATGGTCCTCCCACAACGTCCTCCACTCGAACTCCCACCCTCTCCCCACCCGTCGCCCGTGGAAATACGCCAACCCCACCGCCGTCGGTGCCGGTGTCGCAAATCCAAAGTCCAACGCCATCGAATCCGCATCCCCCAAGGTCACCCCATCCGACCTGACACCGGTCCGCGCCGGGTACTGCGCATTCAGACCATCATCCGTCCCGTCGATCGCCAGACTCGAAGACGAGTAAAGTCCCGCAGCCGTACCCGAGCTGTACAACCCTGCCAGCGGACCGCCCGACCCAAAGTTGTCCGCCGCCACCAGCACCACAAAGCCCCCGGGCTCAAGCCCGCCAAAACGGTAGCTTCCCTGGGCATCACTCGTCGTCGTCGCCAACACCAACCCGGCTTCACCACTGATTGGATGCGGCCTCCGAAGTTGCAGCTGGACGTTTGCGATGCCCGACTCCCCTGCATCCAACACACCGTTGTCGGCCAACCCAACCCCGTTGTCCCGCCATACCTTCCCGCCAAGTTCATATACCACCGGGCTCACACTGAA
Source organism: uncultured Akkermansia sp. (assembly GCA_964509045.1). Lineage (GTDB taxonomy): Bacteria > Verrucomicrobiota > Verrucomicrobiia > Limisphaerales > UBA9464 > UBA6176. The sequence continues at coordinate 10,662 of CAZDYB010000072.1, read as the reverse complement.
GCCGATAGCCACCCAGCCAACCGTACCGCCAGCCGAATTGCTCCAGCTGAATGTCCGATTGCCGTCCACGCCACTCTGGCTGGCTCCTCCCAGCCAGATGCCTTCACTGCTCGCTAGCAACAGTCCCCCGTTGGGATCATTAATGCTCCAACCGTATACTCCCGTTTGCCCGGGGGCATTCTGCCAGTCCGGATTCCGGCTGATTGAGACGAATCCAAGGGTCAGATGTCCCTCGCGCGAGGAGACCGTAATCGAGGGATTTGCCGTTCCATTAGCCGTCGTCACCAACCCATCCAGTGCCTGGCGCGCATCCGCAAAGTTCATCACCGCCGCGGCCATGACATCGCCGGTACCCATGCCAACAAGCGCTGCACTCACCGTTCCAACCCCCACTGTCGGGGCCAATACCCCCCACACCTGAAGCCCCATCTCCTCCGTCAAGCCAACCGCTCCAAGCCGTGTCATGGGCTGGGACACAGCCCCCACCACCCACGACACTCCACTCACATTGACCCCTTTCGTCAATGTGTCGTCCTCATAATGAAACGCGACCAACAGCAACCGGTTGTTCCCTGCCGTAACCGTGTTGTTGATGGTCAGGTTGGTCGCCGAGCCCAGTACGGCGTTCGTTTGCGCCACCCCCACCAGCGTCGGCGGGGGCGCCGCCGCCAACCAGCTCCGCCCTGTCACCATCACAATGACCAGAATGAGCCTTGCAAACCAGCTTCCACCTCCTCCACCCGTCATTGACCAGCTGACTAACTTCGTTTTCATGGATGCACTTGTCCGTCCGGCAGGATCGTCCCGGCCAGAACCATTCCCTCCTGCCCGATATCAAATCCGGTCGCTCCGCGCAGATCCGCATTCGTGAGATTTGCCCGAGTCAGGTTGGCGCCCGTCAATTCCGTGTTCCGCAGGTCTGCACCGCTCAACATCGCAGAACTCAGGTCCGCTTCCGTAAGCGGTACGCCGCCCAGCCTCGCACCCACCAACAACGCCCCCCGCATCCGCGCCCTGACCAACGAGGCTCCCTCCAGATGCGCTGCGCTCAGGTCCACTGATCCCAGTTCCCTTCCTTCCTGCACTTCATTCACCAGACGATGCACCAGACGCCATTTGGCCGATATCTGGGTCGTCTCCGACAGGATCGCCCTGCCTATGTCCGCACCGCCAAAGCTGCTCCCACTTAGATTTGCCCCAGTAAAGTCCGTGCCCGCCAGTTGACTGTTCTCAAAGAACTTCTGCTTCAGATCCAATCCTGCCAACACCGCCCCTCGAAGATCCAGGCCGGCAAGTATTGCAGGCGCCCCGGATCCCTGCGACGCCCACCAGACACCCCGCAGCCGGTCAGACCATTTCGTCTCGTTGTTGGCCACCAGTCCTCGCAAATCCAATGGCTCTATGACCGCCCCGGTCATATCAGCTCCACTCACATCCCACCCACTCAGTCGACAACCTAGCAGACGGATTCCGGTCAGGGTGGATCCGACACACCGGACCTGCTCCAAGGATACATCTCGGAAGGTTGCCCCCAAGAGGATCGCCCCCTCCATGCGGTTGCTCTTCATCAGCCCCCCTTCCCACAACAAGCCCTCCGCCACCCAGTCCCGAAAGTCTGTCCCCACCATTTCCGAGTCTCTGACCACTGCGTTGGTCATCGTTCCCCCACGAAAATTTCCACCGGTCAACCGCCAACCCCTCAGCTGCGATTCACTCAGGTCGACTCCCGGGAGTCGGATCCCGCTTCCGGTCACCCCATCCAGACGGACTCGCCTCAGATCCTCGCCCACTCTCGCCGTAAAGCCGACCGGATCACTGAGGAACATCGTCACCCGTCGCCACTTCTCTTCCAACCCTGTGGCTCCATCCCAGCTCACTCCCCGCAACTGACTCCAATCCAGTCGCGCTCCCCCCATGCCAGATCCACTTAGATCCGCCATCTCCAGATTGCTCTCACGCAGATCGGTTCCCAACAGTTGCGCGCCATTCAACTTAGCCGCCCTGAGATCCAATCCACTCAGATCCTGCCCCTCCAATCGGCTGTTCCGAAGGTCCACTCCCGACATCGCTGCACCCCTCAGCCCCGCCGTCCGCAGGTCCACCCCTGACATCCCCGCCCCTTCCAACCGCGCTCCACTTAGATCCGTCCGGTCCAACGCCGCTCCTTCCAGTCGTGCTCCCGTCAGGTCCGCTCCACTCAGGTTGGCTCCATCCAGGGTTGCCCCTTCCAATCCAGCTTCGCCTAGATCCACCCCTCGAAGATCCTGCCCGTCCAACCGGCTGTTTCGCAGGTCCACTCCCGACATCAACGCATCCCGAAGTCCCGCCGTCCGCAGGTCCACCCCTGACATGCTCGCCCCCTCCAATCGCGCACCCCTCAGATCCGACCGCTCGAGAGTAACCTCCTCCATCCGCGCTCCTGCCAGGTCCGCTCCGTTCAGGTTGGCCCCATCCAGGTTCGCTCCCCGAAACCCGGTCCCTCGAAGACTGGCAAACCGCAGGTTCGCCATTCGAAGATCCGCCAGGTCCAGTTGGGCTTCGTCCAACCAACTCAGTTCCAGATTCGCCATTCCCAACGATCCGCCCCGCAGGTATCGCCCACGCAGGTCGCGCCCGGAAAAATCCACTGGAACCAGCGGCCACCCATCCGCATCAATGGGCGATTCCTCCACCTGGAAATACCGGCTGTCCTCCAGAGTGGGGGTTGAGAAATGGATTGTCCCACCCGTTCCCCGAACCCATTCCCCTCCGGGCACCCAGACCGCCCATTCCATATCCTTTCCCGAGCTTTGCAGAATCCTATACCGATATCCCAACCGGGTCTCATGCGAGATCAACACCGAGTCCCGAATCGTCAACCCGCCATCCCCGGCGATCAACCATACCGGCAACAGCAACCCCACCCACCGTTTCCATCCGGCAGTCACGGATCCTCCCCATTTCCTCGGTGTCGCCAGGTAAACCATACACCCCTAACGCGGACGTCCGTCGGGGAAGATGGTTCCAACCAGGTTCGCCCCTTCCAGCCTGACCCCCAGCCACGTCGCCGAGGTCAGGTTGGCATCCCCTAGATCCGCATTGCGAAGATCCGCCTCGTCCAACTGGCTGAATTGCAGTTGCGCCCCTCTCAGATTCGCCCCGCGCAGGTTGGATTGCACCATCACCGTTCCTCGCAGATCCGCACCAGCCAGATTGACTCCAGGCAATGCGAGGTTGGCCAGATAACTGAGGCTGAGGTCCACTCCCGGCAGATTCAGGACAGGGATCTTCCCGTTCACCAGTCTCCAGACCAGCTCCGCCTTGCCGTCCAGCCGCGTTGAAACATCCACCCGGGAATCCTTCCAGCGGACCTGGTCCACGACCGCTCCCGTCAGATCCGCTCCCTCCAGATTCGCCCGGGCGAGTTCCACCCCCTCCATCTTGGCGCCCCTGAGATTGGCCCCCGACAGGGTCGCTCCGGCCAAACTGACCTCGCGCAGGTCTGCCCCGGACAGGTTGGCTCCCGTCAACACAGCGTTGGTCATTGCCACACCTCGAAGATCCGAACGTGCCAGATCAGCTCCCACCAGATTCCGCCTGCCCACGCCCGCATTCTGCAAGGCCGCTACCAGATAATACCGCGCCGGCAACTGGGTGCCCAATTCAACCCGTATTCCTACAAACCCAGCGTAGTCCAGGTTCACGCCATCAAACCGGACACTCACCAACGTGGCTCCAAACAGGTTCACACCTTCCAGGTTTGCATCCACCAAGGAAGCACCGCTCAGATCCGCCCGACTCAGGTCACGCATTCTCAGGTCCACCCCGTTCAGGTTGGCCCGCTGAAGATTCACACCAACCAGACTGCCCATCTCATCAGGCCGATTCTTGATTCCCCAGACCCGATTCGCCACCGACGAAAGCTGCGTCGCCGCGTCCCGCCGCGACCCCGCGAATTCCACCAGCGAAAGATCTGATTTCGCCAACCGCGCCCCCAATAGCGACGCGTCACGGAACGATGCCCCTTGGAATCGCGCATTGTCCCCCACCACTCCATCCAGAATGGCTCCGCTGAAATCGACATCTGCGAGGTTGGCTGAGGTTAGGTTTGCCCCGGTCAGGTTCGCTCCCGCCATCCGGAACCCCACCAGTCGTGCCCCCCTCAGATCCGCTCCATTCATGAGAACCCCGGACAGGTCCGCAGATCCTGACCCGTTCAACCCCCGCAGGTTGGCTCCTCGAAGGTCTGCATTGCGAAAATCGGCCCCGGCCAATATTGCTCCGTCCATTCCGACCGACCTGAGACTCGCTCCCTCCAGTTTTGCGCCGGTCAGGTTGGCAGACGCCAGGCTGCTTCCATCCAACACGGCACCACCCAACCAGGCCTCCCGAAAGCTTACGCGACGCAGGTCCAGCGATTGCAGTCCAACCGCCCTTAGGTCCGTCCTGCTCAGATCCAGTCCAACAACCGGAAAGGTGGGTCGAATCCCACCCTGCAAAAGCGACACAACCCGGAGCCGATCCGAGATCACCGTCTGCGGGGTCATGGTCGCCCGGGCCAATCGACCATAGTCGAACACCACACCTCCCATTCGGGTGCCCACCAGCAACGCCCCCTCCAGATTCGCGCGCGCCAGATTGGCTCCGGTCAGATCCGCCCCGGACAGATCCGCCCCCACCATCCGGCAGTCTTCCATGACGGCACCCCTCAAATCCATGCCGCGCAACGACAATCCGGAAAAGTCCAATCCCTGGAAGTTCGCCCGGGACAGGTCAAATCCAGCAAGACTTTGGATTAGACGGGCATCGGTCATCACCCGCGAGGCCTTGAACCATTTGTCCTCCAACACGGTCTCCAGCGATACCACCAAGCCGCCCAACTGCGTATAGTCCAGATTGGCCCCGGCGAAAACCGTGCCGGAAGCAACGGCCGCCGTCAGATCAGCACGACTCAGGTTCGCCCCGTCGAATCGCGCTCCCTCCAGACGCGCTCCCCGCAATCGGGCGCCAGCAAGGGACGTTCCCGCCAGATTGCATCCACGAAGGTCAGCCCCTTGAAGATCAACACCGCTCAGATCTGCATCCCGCAAGTCAGAGAACGCAAGATCGGCCCCGGCCAAGCTCTGATTTGATAACTTTCCGTTCACCACCCTCCACACCAGCCGGTATTTGTCACCCACAACAGTCGTGTCACCCAACACCGCGTTCTCCCATCGAACCAGATTCAGGTTGGCTTCCGTCAGATCCGCTCCCTCTAGGCGCGCTCCCCGCAAGTCTGCCGACCTCAAACTCGCCCCGGACAAATCCGCAGCACCCAGATTCGCTGCCCTCAGACTGGAGCCGTCCATCCGCGCACCCTGCAGACTAGCGCGGGTCAGATCCGTCGAATTCAGACTCGCTCCAGTCAGGTCCGCATTGTCCAGCCACGATGCCAGGAACGAACCACCGTCAAATCGGAATCCCGCTGCCTTCAACTCCCGCAAATGCGCAAAGCTGAAATCAAGTTTTTGCTGCTGCGAATTGTATACAACCCGTCCCTCGTTCACCAGATCCCATACTTGCGCCCATTTGCCAACCCAACGCAATCGCGTCCCACGTCGCAACCCCCTCAGGTCCGAGTATCCGAAATAGGCACTTGAGAGGTCCGTATCCTCGAAGAATGCCCCGGCCACCTTTGCCTCCGAGAAATTGGCCTCCAACAACTCCGTTCCGACAAACACCGCGTCACGCAGGTCTGCACCCGAAAAATCGCCATAGCTGACCCGAGCCTGGGTGAAGGTCGAATTCGTCAACGCGGCCCGGTGCATCAGCACCGAACGCATCTCCAGCCCGCGAAAATTCATCCCAGACAGATAGGCATCACTCAGATCAGCGCCCGCCAATGTCACACATCCACTGCCACAGTTCTGCAACTTCCAGATGACCATCTGCCGCTCATCCAACCCCACCACCTGGCTGATGTCTGTCGTCCGCCAATCCACCTGCCGCAGTGTCGCACCCCGAAAGTCGCTGTTGCCAAGACTGGTCGCCCCAAACTTCACCCCGATCAGTTCACTCCGCGCAAAGCTCACCCCTCGAAGATCCGCACCGAAGAAGTCAACATTCTCCAATCGCACACCTTCCATCCGCGCCCCTTGCAGATTGGAATCCCGGAAATCCGCACCCGAGAAGTTCAGCGGAAGGAAAGTCACATTGGATAGATCCTGCCCGGCCTTCCGAACCACAACTTCACCCGACCAGAACCCCTGCTCACCAATGATGGGATACTCCATGACCTCCATCCCTCCGGGCAGTGTCCACAGTGAAACATTCGTCATCCCCACCAGGCTGTTCCCCGCCTTCAATGACAGCTCCGGAAAAACATGACTCAGCCCCCGGTAACCAATCGGATCAACCCTTCCATAAAGACTTACCCCACCGCTTCCCACCATTGTCCAGATCTCAAACCGCGGACCCGCCAGTTCACGGGGCGATGACTCCGTGCCCCGTGCTCCCGTCGGTGATCCCGCCAGCAGCGACATCGACAGGACCAAGACATTCCATCCTGCCCGAAAGCCCCGACCCATCTTCGAATCCTCCGCACCCAACCCGTTCTTCAGATCTTCCTGTCTCCCGATTCCAGTATTCATTGTTTCTCCTCTCCCTCTTGCCCATTCAGCAGACGTATCACCCCCAGCTGCACCAATGCATCCGACTTGGGAATCTCAATGCCCACTGCTTCGCCTACTCCTTGAAAAACGATCCGGTACGAGCCCGGCTTCACTGACGGAAGATCAAATGCCCCGTCCAACCCGGTCACCATCGTGGTCCCCTCGCCTCCCTCCTCCGCCATCAGCAGTCCCTGCCGCAGTGTTACTGGGGCCCCCGCGGAATCCACCAGGCTCCCGGTGGCATTCACCAATTCATCAAACGCTGCCCGGACTACCGCTGCGCTTCGGTATCCGGGCCTGAACCAGTACTCCGAACTCAACACTCCCGAGTCACTCCCCGTCCCAGGCGGGTAGATCCGTACCGGATTGACCAGATAGGAGGCCTGCTGCACATCCACCCGTGGACCCAGCCATCCCCAATCGCTTGTCCAGCTTCGCACCGGTCCATCCAGATCGCCGAAAAAGGGAGCTCCGCTTCCCCATCCTTGCCCCCGCGCAATCACAAAGGCGTCATTCACCGGCTGACTCAAGGCCAACGTTCCGCCGGCATAGACGAGTGCCGTTGCCAGATTTCCACGTGTCCGGTTGTTTACCTCGGACAAGTCAGTGCCCCCGTTCAATGTATGCCCCAGACCCAGTTGAACGCGCTCATCAAACACCCGCGCCTGCAGTGTCTGTCCCCATGCATCCTCCCGGCTCTGCCAATCATAACTGTAAGTCGAGGATCCCGCGCCATATCCATAGTTCCGCTGCCATGTCCCCAGCACTTCGTGGTCCGGATAACGGTACGAACCCCGATAGAAGTCCGTTGCCGTATCACGGTTCATTGCAGCCGTCGGCAGGTAGGTGAATACCAATCCGAATGAGAACTCCCCTCCACTCACCCCCGCCGTGGACCAGTTGGCCGTCAACCGCACATCCAGCCCACGTCGGAATCTCCGCCCCATGTTCAATCCCACTGATGTCACGTCAGGCCTGTTCCCACGACCGAAGGTTCGTGCTCCCACCAATCCCAAACGCAAGTACGTATCCAACGGAACAGTCACCCCCAGGTTCAATCCCAGCCCCGATCCATTGAATTGCTCCCGTTGTCCAAGGGTTGCAAACGACTCGCTCCGATACTGTGCTCCAGCCGTTATCGCGTTCAGGAACCGGGCACTTCCCAGATTCTGTGCAGCCCGGTAACTCATCGAGAATCCATAGCCTGCATCCACACGACTGTGGCTGTAAGCCGCATCACCCGAGATCGCCCCGAAGCCGCTCACCCACATCGCATCCACCCCAGTCATCTGCCGATAGGTGTTCGCCTGATTGTTGACCCCCAACGTCAGACCATTCAGCACCGGACGTCGGTAGTAGACCGATGTCAGCATCTGGCCCGTCTCATACCGCCGAAGCAGACCGTCCTGCATGGATGGTGCACCCACCGCCACCCCCCAATCCACCAGTCCCGCTGCCAAGAGCCTTTGGTCGAACAACACGTTCTGTTGCACCACCTGCACCCGTCCCGACCGATCCCGTATCAACACCTCGATGTTGTTCTCACCCCAGATCATCGGAAAATCTGCAAACGAATACTGACCCGGAACAAGTTCCAGCCTCTGCAAACGTCGACCGTTCGCCCAGATTTCCACCTCTGCCGATTCAGCCAGGATGAAGCTCACGTCCCCCTGCGGAAATGCAGAAGCATACGGTTGCAGACTCCACTGTCGCCCCACCGCCAGCCCGCCCAGCCGCAATCCCGCCTGAAACCCCACCGTCGGATACACCACCTCTCCGGCCGTCCACCGGATCCGCTGTTCCGGTTGGTCAACAACCACCCGCACCCGATCAATTGAGTAGGGTGTCTCCGATCCCTGAAAATACGTTCCCTCCACTTCAATCGTCATCTCTCCCAGCCGCACTGCACCCGGCGTCCTTAACACCACCGGCTCCCATCCCGGTGCGGAGAATCGCCCTCCTCCGTGATTGTAGCCGAAACTCGAGTAGAGATTGACGAAGGCACTCCAATCCTCCGCCACCAAACCCTCCCCGGGCAATTGCGGCGGTTCCATAGAGAGAAACTTATAGGTCCTCCTGCGCTTCTGCTCAGGCGGCACTTTCAACAGCAGCTGGATGTTGGTCAGATCCACCGACGTATCCCACCCCATTGCTCTCAACATGTCGGCGGTGACTTCTCCCTTCCCCTCCAGTTCCCGCTGCAATCGAACCTGCGTCTCGTCGTTCAATACCCCCTTCAGCCGCTCGAATAGAATCGCTGCCTGAACCCGGACGGACACCGCATCCATACCTCCGCCCTCGTCAACTTCCACCGGAAGCTCACCCAGCTTCTCCCCGTCCAGAATCAGTTCCAGCGGCAACTCTCCCGACACAGTCGGCATCTCTTGTCCAAACGCCTTGCGATACAGCTCTGCCTGCACTTCGGCGTCCGTCATCCCGCCAACACCCGCCTCAACCCTGTCTGCCGCTGGCATGGTCATCGTAAAGCCTTCCGCGAGCACCAACAGCCGCAGCACCCCAACCAACCACCCAAGGGTCTGGCCGGCGAGATGCCGACGACACGCTGCCCACACCCCGCCCGTAGAATGCACTTGTTCACAGCTCCACTTCGACCTCAGCTGGGGCCGGTTGTCCCTCCGCCAGTGGGAACAGAAGCCGCCTTCGATCCCCAGGCAACAGGAGAAGTTTGTTGAGATTGGTCACCAGCGTTGTATCCACGCGAAAGGTCCCGCTCCCAGATCCATCCCCATAGGCCAGCCGACCCTTCAACCCCGACAACCGGGCAAACCCATTACCCTGGTTTCGAACCACCACCTCCATCTTCCCCCTCAATTCCGCATTGGTCCCCTGCGCGGGCCCCGCGGATTCCAACGCCAAAGAAGCCTTGGTCTTCGCCCCTCGGACCGTCACCAGTTGGTGGTATTCCGTGGTCAACTTCATTCCACTGTTGGTTCCACCAGGCCCGATTGTTACCGGCAGATCCTTGAAAACCACCCGGTACAATCGATCTTCAACGATCGATTTCGGGTCCAATACGGAGATTCGAACCCTTTGTCTCCCATTGGGTGGGACCACCAACTTGGAAGGAAACACCTGAAAAACATTGGTTGCTGGAGTCAGCTTTTCCTTCCCATCCAACGTATAACTCACCGACCGCGGTGCCACCTCCAGAACGAGAGGAGTCGATGCAGGGTTCTCCACTTGGAAAAACTGGGGCTTCATTTGCTTCCCGACCTCAAATGTATGGACAGCCGGGGTTACCTCAAATGCCTTCAGCACGAGCCCTCCTCCAAAAGCAAAAGCCGAAATCAAACAGAAACCAACCCACTTCAAACCCATCGCCTCCCGGTTTCCGGGAATCCATCCGTACTTCGCCTGTCTCATGTCCAGGTTAGTTGAGAGGACCAGATGTGTCCGGCGAGATGATCAAGGTGAGCAAGTCACTGTAGATTCCCGCCGAAAAGTTCTGATTTCCCTCGATGACGATGTTCAGTGAGGCCGTGTATCCAACATTTCCGGTGGGCGCTCCGACTCCCACCAGGACAGAACCATCGTCATCGGGAACCACTGCCACTCCGTCAAAGGTCAACTGGTAATTGATCCGCTCACCCAAGGTTCCAGCCGCTGCCGCGGAAGTTCCGGATTGCCGGAGGTGAAACTGCGTTCCAACCGGGCCTCCAAGGCTCGGAGGTCCGGAATTAGCCATGGCAGACGCCTCGAGATTATCCGAGAAGAGTCTGATAGTGTACGGGGTGTTGCTGAATGCCCTCACCGTCGCTATCGGACCCGCCGATGCATCTCGATCAATGTCAATGTTCGAAGCTAGAGGTAACGGTTGAACCTGGATGGAAGTTGAGGCACGGACTTGAGCCCGCAGATGAACAAGCCCGAAGTGGTCCGAGGATCTGACGCTGAAATTGGAAAACGCGATCACCAGCAACGCTCCCCATGGGAGCTTAGGGTCACACGTTGAACGGTAGAGTCTCTTCATGGCACCACCTCAGTCTTATCGTCGAAACTGCTTTCTTGCATG
>CAZDYB010000071.1:0-12582 GCA_964509045.1 uncultured Akkermansia sp. | reverse complement strand
GACTCGGTGGTTCAGCCCCTCCATCTGCGGAATCGGCGAAATCTGCGGTCAAGTGAACTGCCGGTTTTAGGTTGAAGGATCCCTGGGCGGAGCGGATGGCGCGGATGGAGGGGTGCTGGGGAGGGATTGGGGCGGAATGGATCGAACCTTTTGTGGCAGGTGCAACAAAAGGTTGATGGGTTCGGCAGTGCAGAAGGGGTGAACTTCCCTCCCAACCTTCCTTTCCAACGGGCCTCCGGTTGCCGGTGGAAGGCGCACCCAAGGGTTGTCAGGCGCGATCGGGAACCATGCGGGCGAGGGTGTGGTCGGGGTCGCGGAAGAGGTCGGGCGACCAGACCCGGCGCAGTTCCCAGCCCTGTTGCCGGAGGAGTGCGGTCCGGAACTGTTCCCAGGCGATGGGATCGGGAGCGCGGGAATAGCGGTTGAAGTCGGTAAGGATACCGGTTGCCGGGTGGGTGGGATCGGGGTCGGGGATCAGGGCGATGTCGACGCAGAAGCCGTCATTGCCCCAGTGGACCGTGGACGACCGGGAGTGGCGGGAGGTGAGGGATTGGCCCAGGGCGACGGCGAGGGCGGACGGGTGGCGGGCGGATTGGACGTTGCAGGCGGCGGGGACAGGAGTGGTCGGGGAATGTTCGGGGGCCGGGGTGAGGGATTGATGCTGGAGGGTGACATTCCCGGCATGGCGCAGGTAGGCGTAAAGGTGATGACGGCCGGTGACGGGGCCTTCGACGGGGCCGTTGTGGAGGTATTCTTCCTGGGGGATGGAAGTGAGGACATGGACGCGTTCGCGGGCGCGGGTGACGAGCACGTTGAGGCGTCGCTCACCACCGGTGCGGGAGAGTGCTCCGAAATTGCGTTTGAACCGTCCGTCGGGTCCGGGACCGAACGTGGTGGAGAGGATGAGATGATCGCGTTCGTCGCCCTGGACATTCTCGAGATTCTTCACGAAGAGGCCTTCGAAGGAGCCGGCGCCCTGCCGGGTGCGGGCGATGTCGAGTCGGGCGGCAAACTCGGGATCGGATCCGGCGCGTTCATCCAGGAGGTCGAGGATGAGATCCCGTTGGGGGAGGTTGAAGCAGGCGATGCCGATGGACGGAGGTGTCGGCAGGGCGAGGAGTTGGGCGACGAGATCGACGGCGGCGCGGGCTTCGGTTTCGTTGCCGCGATCGAGGTAGACGCCGTTGACCTGGATCAGATGGATGGGTGGGAAGGGGGAGGGTCGGGCGGGATTGCCTGGAATGGGTTGGAGTCGGGAGCCGTAGAAGGCGTGGTTGGAGTACTCGATCAGGGAGGCGTGTCGGGAGCGGTAGTGGACATCGAGGAAGGCTTCCTGGACGGCGAGGTTGAGGGCGGCACCGAGCAGATCCTCGGCACCGACCTGCTGTTGGTTGAAGACTTCCACGGCATTCACCGCTTCGGGTTCGTCGGAATCGGCCGGGGCGGATTCGAAGAAGCGGGTTGGAGGGAGTTGACGGGGATCGCCGGCGATGACGACGCGTCGGGCACGGAGCAGGACGGGGAGGGCTTCTTCCAGCCGGCATTGGCTGGCTTCGTCGAACAACACGACGTCGAAGACCGCTTCACGCGGGAAGACCTGGGCGACGGTTGTGGGACTGGCCATCCAGACGGGGCAGAGGTCGAAGAGGGGATCGCCGTCGGGGGTGCCGGCGCCGGTGAGGATCATCTGCCGGAGTTTGAGGGCGCGTTGACCCCGGACGAAGAGGCGTTGTCGGAGGGATGCGCCGAGCGAATTGAGGCGGGAACCGGTGGAGGCGAGGAGCCGTTCGCGCCAGCGCTTCTGCCATCGATGGAGGATGAGCGCCCGGACCTGGCGCGCCTTGACCTCGGTGAGTTTGCCGAGTTCATCCAGGGCGGCCTCGACGCGTTGGGAATCGATCCCCGCCAGCGCGGGCTGGGACTGGATGCGATCCTGCAGGATGTTGCCCAGTGCGGCGGCCTGGAGCGCGGCCAGGGTCTGGTCCGGATCGAGTTGGCGTCGGGTCGTCTGTTGAAGGGCCGCCTGGACCGGAGACGCCAGGGTTGCCTGGCGGGCGGTCAATCGGACGGCGTCTTCCAGGGTATCGACCAGGGCGAGGAAATCGGATGCGAGCGGCAAGGCGGGATGGCCTGAGCCGAGTTGGGTCGCCCATTCCCGCCATGCGGTGGCGGTGAGGAAACCGGCGGGCAGGACGTGCTGCTCAAGCGGGTGAATCTGATCGGCGCGCTGGGCGGAATCGAGGAGGGCCTGGATCAACGCAGGTCGGAGTCCGGGTTGGCGCAGGGCTTCGAGAACTGCGGAGGCGACCGGTTGTCCGGCGGGTGATTCCAGCAGGACGAAGAGTTCGCGCCAGCAGGGCAGGTTGTCGCGCAGGGCAATGAGTTGGGGATCGGTGGCGAGTCGTGGAGCAGTGCCAAGGATTTCGGATCGGAGCTCGGAAACGGTCCAACGAAGCTGAAGTGCGGCGATCAGGGCGCGGGCGCGGGCCGTGCCTTCGGGGGTGGAGGGGAGTGCGAGGAGTTGGAAGAAGGGCTTCACGGCGTTGCGTCGGCCGAAGGCGAAGAAGCGTTTCCACGAACCGGCCACTTCCGACCAGGCATCCAGGGCGAGGGCGAGGCGCCGGGTTTCGGCAAGGTCAGGGACGCGATCACGGAGTGAGGGCCAGAGCTGACGATCAAGGGGCTGATCGAGATCGGCGAGGTCGGATGCGGAACCCAGGGCGTCGAACCAGCGTTGAGGTTGTGGGGAGTCGACGATGCGGGCGTCGAGATCGGGTGACTGGTTCTGGTGGATCTGGGAGAGCAGTTGGGCGAGGCGGCGTCGGGTGGAGGCCTGGCTTGGGTAGGAAGGGGTGGCGGGGATCGGGAGTGGGGTGATCCCGTTGGGCGAAGCCTGGAGCGGGTGAGTGGAGTCGAGGGTGCGGGCGAGATCGACGAGTCGGGTGAGGAAGGTGGTCCAGCCGGCGGTGTTCCGGTCTCGCCACGATTCCGGAGTCAGGGCGAGCCGATCGCGAAAGGCGGACGTGGACCATCGGGCGTGGAGGGCGCGGCTGGCGACTTCCTGGATTTCCGCGCGGACATGTTCGATGGCCTGGGGTTGGAGATCGGGAACCGGGGTGAGATCGGCGATGCCGAGGGAACGGAGTTGGAGCCATTCGCCGCAGAGTTGATGAAACGACTGAGCCGGAGGCCCGCTGTGAAGCGGGAGGAAGGACTCGTACAACTCGGAGTGCAACGCGGTGAGACGGGCATTGGTGCGGTCGATCTCCGGGCCGGGATCAGCAAGGACCGGGGCCTCTGTCAGGCTGTCGAGGGTGGCGCGGAGCTGGAGATAGAAATCGCGGCGGTCGCCCTGGGCATCATGGATGACCCCGCAGAGGTCGCCGAGGCCGAGGGCCGCCAGTCGGTACTGGACGACGTCGAGGGCGGTACGCTTGTCGCAGACGAAGAGGACGCGTTGCCCGCGGGCGAGGTGATCCCCGATGATGTTGGCGATGGTCTGGCTCTTGCCGGTACCGGGTGGGCCATGGACGACGAGGGCCGGTGAATGGCGGGCATGGGCGACGGCTTCGGCCTGGCACGGATCGGCTGGAGCCACGGGGAATTCGTCGGTGAAACGGCGACGGTGGGTTGGAGGTTCCCTCGTCGCGACGGGATCGTTCGTGGAAGTGGAGTCCGGTGTGGCGGGTTCGTTGAGGGCTTCGGGCTTGAGGAAGCCTGTGACGGGCACGCCGAGTTCATCGGGATGATCGCGCATCCAGGCGATGTCGCGCAGGAGGCCGGGATTGGAGATGGGAAACAGGCCAAGGATGGCGCCGGGGATGAGGGATGGGCCGGTGGGAAGTTGATCGGGGCGTGGGACGGGTTGGATCGGGGTGTCCGTGTTGAAGGCGGTTTCCGCCGGGAGACGGACGGCTTTCAACACCCAGTTGAGCAGGGTGGCCAGTTCGTCCCGCGGATCATCGACTTCGGTACCGAGGAGTGTTTCCGCGGATTCACCGGTCTGTTGTTCCAGCCAGGCGAACAAGGCGGGATTCGGGATCAATCGGTCTGCGCCCTGGCCCGAGGCCTCGATGTGGACCCCGGCACCGGCGTGGCGTCCGACGGTCAGGTGGATGGGGATGAGCGCGATGGGGGAGAGGATCCGGCGGGATCGGTTGCCGGCGCGATCGGTGAGCGGCGGGATGGACACCAGCGGAAACCCGATGAAGAGGGCGGACTCGCCGTGGTCCTGGAGGTAATCGGAGGCATCGGCGGTGATGTCGCGCAGCCGGGCGAGAAGCTTGAAGGCAGGGTCGGAGGAGTCCTTCGCGGGGAAGGTGAGGGAACGGCTGTTGGGATCGAGGAGGGTCTGGAGGATGGCGGAAGGATCAGGTCCGCCGAGATGGGTGAAGTGGGTGAGATCGACGCGTTGACGGCTGAAATGGGGTCGGGCGTTGAGCCCCGGGCCATCGGCAAGACCCGCCTGGAGACGTTGGAAAAGGGTCTTGAGGATCATGGGAGGCGGGAGGAACGGCAGCGCTGTGGGAAAAGGTAGACCGGGAATGGGATCGGCTGAAAGGGCGGAGCGAAACAGGGCTGCGCGGAGAGTCCTGTCGGCAGCGGGAGGAGCGGATTGGGGTGCGGAATGAAGTGTGCGCTCCCCGGGGAGGGACACGGGAGAGGTGTTTCCTTTCGTGTGGTTCGTGTGTTTCGTGGTTCAACGAAGCAGGGGGAGTTTTGACCACGAAATGCACGAAAGGACACGAAAGGGGCAGGCCGGGAGGGTGGGCATTCCTGTCGGCAGCGGGAGGAGCGGATTGGGGTGCGGAACGAAGTGCGCGCTTCCCGGGGATGGGCATTGGGGTGCGGAATGAATTCCGCGCTTCCGGGAAAAATGGATGGGACATCAGGGTTGCGGGATGTAGTGGAGGTTGGTAACCCTGTAAGGAAATCTATGACACGCACACTTTTCGCGGGTGCCCTCACGGTGGCCGTGCTGGGCGGTGCCGGTCGGGCGGACACCGTGATCTCGACGTTGGACCTGTTGAATCCGGTCCAGGTGTTTCAACCGTTTGGCGATCCCTCAGCGTTCGCGACGCCGTATTATGGCCAGAGTCTGACGGTTCCCGCAGGGGGTGGGTCATTTCCTATGAGATCGCGATCCAGCCGTTGGTGGGGACGAGCCTGTTCCGGAGTTGGGTGTTTGCGTGGGATGAAGACAACAGCCTGATGACCGGGACGGCGCTGTATCAGAGCGGACAACGTTCGGTGACGGCGCCCGGGGTTTTCTCGACGTTCTTGTTCGAGATACCGGGGGGGCTGGAACTGCCGGCGGGTCAACGGATCCTCCTTATGTTCGATGCGTATACGGATCGGGATGACGATCCGAACACAGCGGCATTCGGGTTTGTGGCTCAGGATAGCTATGCGGAGGGGCGG
Source organism: uncultured Akkermansia sp. (assembly GCA_964509045.1). Taxonomy (GTDB): domain Bacteria; phylum Verrucomicrobiota; class Verrucomicrobiia; order Limisphaerales; family UBA9464; genus UBA6176. Next base: position 7,161 of record CAZDYB010000071.1, on the reverse strand, counting down.
GCGGTGATATTGCCGTTGGGCTTGGAACCGTTCAACCCGGTGGGGAAGGCATGGCTGGATGTGGGCAGTGATTTCGTGTTCCGGGCGACGTTTGCGAATGTGCCGGAAGCGGGAACCTGGGGTGCGGGCGTGGTCGGGTTGGTGGGGGCGGGGGCGTGGATGTTGCGACGTCGCCCGGCAGGGAAGTAGAAGGGGCGAAGAATCCGTGCGCGGGCGGACGAACCAGAGTGAGGAGCAGTCTGGTTGGAAGCCGATGGCGCCATTCGTTGCGGATCCGGGGGGAGGGGTGTCTCCGGTCGAAACCCCAATACGGCGGGTGGAACCCACCGCTCCGACTCCCAGGACGCGGGTTGAACCCACCGCTCCGAATTCGATTGGGGAGCGGCGAGGTGTGCTCGCCGTCCCCATGCAGTCTCCGCAGGCGCCCTGCCATTCCCAACGGGCTGGTTCCCCGTCCGGGATTCAGGCGCGTTTCCTGGCGGGAAGCTTGGGGCGGTTGTTGATGCCGGCGTGGATGATGGCGAGGACGTCGCGACGTTCGGTGCCGGTGAGGGGCAACCGGGGAGCGCGGGTCCATTCGACGCCGAGCCCGGCTTCCTGGACGGCGAGCTTGATGTACTGGACGAACTTCGGATGGACGTCGAGGTGGAGCAGGGGTGAGAACCACCGGTAGATCTCGAGGGCTTCGGCCCATTTGCCGCGTCGGGTGAGATCCCAGAGGTATTGGTTTTCCTTGGGGAAGGCGATGCCGGTGCCGGCGACCCAGCCATCGATGCCGAGGATGGCGGATTCCAGGGCGAGGTCATCGACACCGGTGAAGAGGGCGTAGCGGTCGCCGACGGTGTTGTGGAGGTCGGTGATGCGGCGGGTGTTGCCGGAGCTTTCCTTGAGGGCGACGAAATTCTTCTGGGGGGCGAGTTGGGCGAAGAGTTCGGGGGTGATGTCGTGTCCGTAGCTGATGGGGTTGTTGTAGATCATGATCGGCAACCCGGTGGCCTTGGCGACGGTGCGGAAGTGGTGGAGGGATTCGCGGGGATCCGGGGACTTGTAGATCATGGGCGGCATGAGCATGAAGCCATCGACGCCGAGCTTTTCGAGGTCGGCGACGTAGCGGCAGGCTTCGACGACACTGGATTCAGCGACGCCACTGAGGACGGGGATGCGGCCGTAGACGACCTTGACCATCTCGGCCATGAGGAGGCGCTTTTCCTCGGCGAGGAGGGATTGGTTTTCGCCGAGGGAGCCGAGGAAGATGAGACCGGAGATGCCGGACTCGATGAGGGCGTTGGCGTGGGCGGCGGTGGCGTCGAGATCCAGCGAGCCATCCTTGTGCATCTGGGTGGTGATGGCGGGGAACACGCCTTGCCAGTGAGGTTTCATTCGGGGCTGAGGTTGGAGAAATCCGGGGCAGCCGTCTTGTAAGCGATGGACGGGGGGGTGAAGGGATCTGTCCAAACGGGAAAGCGGGGAGGTGGAGCCTGGGAGGGTGAGGTGGTAAGGTTGGGGCAGGGATGAGCATGGAAACGACAATGGGAATGCACGAGGTGCATGGATCGCTGGGAGCGGTGTTTGGCAGCGTGGGCGGGATGGAATGTGTGAGTCACTATGGGGATCCGGCCGCGGAGCATGGGGCGTTGGTGGGTGCGGCGGGGGTGATGGATCTGGGATTCCGCGGACGGTTCTGCCTGACGGGAAAGGATCGGGTGCGGCTGCTGCATGGGCAGGTGACGAACGACGTGCAGGGTTTGGGGAAGTGGGAGGGATGTTATGCGGCGTTCGTGACGAACAAGGGACGCATGCAGGCGGACGCCTTCGTGTATGCGTTGGCGGAGGAGTTGTTGGTGGATGTGGAACCCGGACTGACGGCGGCGCTGCTGACGCGGTTGGAGCATTACATCGTGGCGGATGACGTGCAGTGCGTGGATGTGAGTCCGTACTACGGACTTCTGAGTGTGCAGGGCCCACGTTCGGAGGCGGTGTTGGCGCGGTTGGGCCTGGCGGTGCCGACCCGATTGCTGGGGGTGAATTCCATGACGGAGGGTGGGTTTGGCGAGGTGTATGTGATCGCCAATCCGAGGGTGGGGAGTGCGGGCCATGACCTGTTCGTGCCGGTGGAAGCGCAGGCGATGATCCTGGACAAGGCGGTGGCGGCGGTGCGGGAGGAAGGTGGGCGCCTGGTTGGATGGGAGGCTTTTGAACTGGCGCGGTTGGAGGCGGGGATACCGCGGTTTGGGGCGGACATGGACGAAACCAACCTGCCTCCGGAGGCGGGGATCGAGAAGCGGGCGGTGAGTTATGCGAAGGGATGCTACATCGGGCAGGAAGTGATCGCGCGGATCCGGACCTATGGACAGGTGGCCAAGGCGTTGCGGGGATTGCGGATTTCGGGCGTGGAAGGTGTGGTGCCGGCCCGGGGTGACCGGTTGGTGCGGGATGGGAAGGAGGTGGGAATGATCACGAGCGCGGCGAGGTCACCGCGACTGGGCGGGGCAGTGATTGCGTTGGGCTATGTGCGAAGGGAGTGCAACGCGGAAGGGACGGAGTTGGAGGTGCGGTCGGAGGTGGAGGGAATGAGGGCGCGGATTGTGCCGGTGCCGTTTTGTTGAAGGAGTTGGGGGCAAAGGAGGTTCAGGGTTGGTCAACCCAGTGTGAGCGGCGCCGGGGCGGGTCGGAAATTGTGCTGTCGGCAGGACAATATCCGGCATGGAAGCGACGGCAGAACTGGCGACGACACCGATGGAGCGGGGACGGACGGAGGAACGTCCGGGGTGTTTCCATTGTGGGACGGCCTGTGTGCCGGGGCGTCACACGGACGGGCGGCGGGAGTTCTGTTGTGCGGGATGCCAGACGGTCTTCGAGTTGTTGAGCGAGGCGGGGCTGGATCGGTATTACGAACTGGGGGATGGGGTTCGGGCGCGGATCGATGCGGCGACGGGTGAGGAAAGGTTCCGGTTTCTGGACGCGCCGGAGGTGCGGGCGCGATTCGTGGATCATGAGGATGCCACGACGACCCGGGTGACCTTTCATCTGCCGGCGATCCATTGTCTGGCCTGTGTTTGGCTGCTGGAGAACCTGTTCCGGCTCAAGCCCGGGATCGGGAAGTCGACGGTCCATTTCCCGAGGAAACAGGCGGTGATCACCTTTGATCCGGGGGTGGTGAAGTTGTCGGAGGTGGCGACGCTGTTGGACTCGGTGGGGTACCCGCCGGAATTGAAGCTGGCGGATCTGGACCGCGGGAAGGCGGATCCGGTGATGCGCCGCCTGTGGTTGCAGGTGGGGGTGGCGGGGTTTGCCTTTGGCAACACGATGCTGTTCAGCATCGCGATCTACCTGGGATTGGACGCCTTCAGCGGACCGACGTTGATGCGGATGTTCGGGTGGCTGAGCGTGTTGCTGTCGTTGCCGGTGATCCTGGTGAGCGCGCAGGACTACTGGAAGGCGTCGTGGCGGGCTTTGAAGCTGCGGCAGATTCCCATCGAGGTGCCGATAGCGGCGGGGATCGTGGCCATCTGGATGCAGAGCGTGTGGGAGGTGGCATCGGGCCGGGGCGAAGGCTATTTCGATTCCCTGGCCGGGCTGCTGTTCTTCCTGAACATCGGTCGGATCTTTCAGCAGAAGACCTTCGACCGGCTGGCGTTTGACCGGGATTACCGCTCGTTCTTTCCACTGTCGGTGGTGCGGGAACGGGACGGGGCGGAGGAACGGATTGCGCTGGCGCAGGTCGTGGTGGGGGATCGGTTGACGGTGCGGAACGGTGAGTTGGTGCCGGCGGATTCGCGGCTGGTATCGGGGGCGGCGGAGATCGACTACAGCTTTGTGACGGGGGAAGCCGAGCCGGTGCGGCGTGGGGTGGGGGAGTTGCTGCATGCGGGTGGACGTCAGACGGGGGGATCGATCCGGATCGAGACGGTCAAGGCGGTGAATCAGGGTTATCTCACCGATCTGTGGAACCAGGACGCATTCAGGAAGGAGAAGGACAACACCTTCGGGACGTTGACCAACCGATACAGTCGACGGTTCACCTGGATCATCCTCGGGGTGGCGACCGCCGCGGCGTTGTTCTGGATGCCGGTGGATGGGGCGCGTGGGGTGAAGGCTTTCGTGTCGGTGTTGATCGTGGCGTGTCCCTGCGCACTGGCCCTGGCGGCGCCCTTCGCCCTGGGCAGCGCCCAACGGATCCTGGCCCGGCGCCACATCTTCCTGCGCAACCCGGAGGTCATCGAGACCCTGGCGCGGATTGATACCGTGGTGTTCGACAAGACCGGGACACTGACTTCGGCGGTGGGCGGCGAAGTGGGGTGGCATGGCGAACCGCTGTCGTTGGAAGAGCGGATGGTGATCCGGGAACTGGCCCGGCAAAGCACGCATCCGTTGTCGCAACGGATCGGGGCCGCGGCCGGATGCGACGGAGCGGAAGCCGGGGCTCCGGTGACCGAATTCCGTGAGGTGGCGGGAAGCGGGGTGGAGGGGAAGTCGGGTGGGATGAAGTGGCGGATGGGATCGCCGGCGTGGTTGGGAGAGTCGGGAGTGGAAGTGCCGGAGTTGGGGATGGGAGGGAGTCGGGTGGCGGTGGCGAGAGAGGGGAGGTTCCTGGGGCAGTTTGTGGTGGGGGGGCGGGTGCGGTCCGAGGCGGACGACCTGCTTCGGGAGTTGGCGCGGGGCTATGAGATGGCGTTGTTGAGCGGGGACAACGAGCGGGAGAAGGAGCGGTTTGCGGTGTTGTTCGGCGGCGTTGGACGACTGCATTTCAATCAGGGTCCGGTGGACAAGCTGGGGTTCATCCGGGGATTGCAGGCGCAGGGTCGGCGGGTGCTGATGGCCGGGGATGGATTGAATGATGCGGGTGCGTTGAGACAGGCGGAGGTGGGGGTGGCGGTGGTGGAGGAGACGGCGGCATTCTCACCGGCGAGCGATGTGATCCTGCGGGCGGACCAGGTGGTGCGATTGGGCAACGTGCTGGATTTCTCGCGACGGGTGGTGGGGGTGGTGCGGGTGAGCTTCCTGATATCGACGGCCTACAACCTGGTGGGATTGGTGATAGCGGCGAGCGGACGGTTGTCGCCGGTGGTGTGTGCGGTGCTGATGCCATTGAGTTCGGTGACGGTGGTGTTGGCGGCGTGCGGACTGGCGGAGTGGGCGGGGCGGAGGGCCGGGGTGGCGGGCGTGGCAAGTCCAAGGACGGTTGAGGACGTGGCAAGGGAAGCGAAGCACCCATGAGCGTCATCCTCATACTCATCCCGTTGAGCCTGCTGGTGGCGGGCCTGTTTCTGGCGGCGTTCATCTGGGCGGTGCGCGGGGGTCAATATGAGGATACCTGCACCCCCTCAATGCGGGTGCTGACGGATGACGGGACGGTGCAGAAGCGGGATGGGACGATTTCAGCGAATGAAAATGGGAAGAACCGATGAAGATAGAAACATTCAGTTACGATAACCGGATCGTCCGGGCCTTTGCGATCGCCACCGTGATCTGGGGCATCGTGGGCATGTCGGCGGGATTGCTGGCGGCGATCCAGCTGTTCTGGCCGGAGGCCAACCTGTCGCTTCAGTACACGACGTTTGGCCGGTTGAGACCGCTGCACACCAACGCGGTGATCTTTGCGTTTGTCGGCAACGGGATGTTCATGGGCATCTATTACAGCCTCCAACGCCTGTGCAAGGCGCGGATGTTCAATGACACGCTCAGCTGGATCAACTTCTGGGGTTGGAACGCGATCATCGTGGCGGCGGCGGTGACGCTTCCGCTGGGGTTCACGACCAGCAAGGAATACGCGGAGCTGGAGTGGCCCATCGACATCGCGATAGCGCTGGTCTGGGTCGCGTTCACGGTGAACCTGATGGGAACGATACTGAAGCGACGTGAGAAGCATCTCTATGTCGCGATCTGGTTCTATATCGCAACGGCCTTCACGGTGGCGGTGTTGCACATCACCAACTCACTGGCGGTGCCTGCCACCTGGTTCAAGAGCTATTCGGTCTATGCCGGCGTGCAGGATGCCCTGGTCCAATGGTGGTACGGCCACAATGCCGTCGCCTTCTTCCTGACCACGCCGTACCTGGGCCTGATGTATTACTTCCTGCCGAAGGCGGCGAATCGGCCGGTGTTCTCGTACCGGCTGTCGATCATCCATTTCTGGGCCTTGATCTTCCTCTACATCTGGGCCGGGCCGCATCACCTTCTTTACAGCGCATTGCCGGACTGGGCGCAGTCATTGGGGATGGTGTTCTCGGTGATGTTGGTCGCGCCGTCGTGGGGTGGGATGCTGAATGGATTGCTGACGTTGCGCGGTGCGTGGGACCGGGTGCGGCAGGATCCGATGTTGAAGTTCATGGTGGTGGGAGTGACGGCTTACGGCATGGCGACCTTGGAAGGGCCGATGCTGTCGATCAAGAGCGTGAATTCGCTGTCGCATTACACGGACTGGACGGTTGCCCACGTGCATACGGGTGCGTTGGGATGGAACGGTTTCGTGACGTTCTCGATGCTCTACTACCTGATTCCGCGCATCTACAACACCCAGCTGTGGTCGGTGAAGCTGGCCAACTACCATTTCTGGATCGGGATCCTGGGAATGATGTTCTATGCGGTGCCGATGTATTGGGCCGGGGTTACCCAGGGTCTGATGTGGAAACAGTTCACGGCGGATGGATTCCTCCAATACCCGAACTTCCTGGAGACGGTGTTGCAGCTGATCCCCATGTACAAGTTGCGGGCGATTGGCGGAGGACTGTTCATTGTTGGAACGGTGCTCATGGCGTTCAACCTGTGGAAGACTGCCCGGGCGGGGGTGTTTGAACCGGATGTCGAGGCCCAGGCACCGGCACTGGCTTCGGGTTCCAGCGATGGCCATCCCGAAAAGGGACATCGTTGGCTCGAGAGCAAACCCATCCTCATGACCGTCCTCGCCATCGTGGCCATCCTCATCGGTGGCCTGGTCGAGATTGTCCCCCTCTATCTCATCAAATCGAACGTCCCCACCATCTCCAGCGTGAAGCCTTACACGCCCCTGGAGGTGCTGGGTCGTGATCTTTATATCCGCGAAGGCTGCGTGGGTTGCCACAGCCAGATGATACGGCCGTTCCGGTCCGAGACCGAGCGGTATGGCGAGTACTCCAAGGCGGGCGAGTTCATCTATGACCATCCGGTCCTGTGGGGATCCAA